>JBGSID010000167.1:0-18823 GCA_041751895.1 Lysobacteraceae bacterium
AAGCCGATGGCGCGAGTCTGTTCGCGCGCTGCGACGCGGTGCTCGCGCGCGAAGCGGACTATCGCCGCACCGACCTCGAACTCGGCTGCGCGCTGTCTCGAAATGAACTGAATGTCCGCCTGGAAGGCGAAGGCGCGAAGCTGACCGCCAACGGCGTGCTGTTCGCAGACGGCAAGCGCCACCTCGACACTCGCCTGGGCATCGAACACATCGCCCGCGACACCGCTTGCGATCTGCTCTGGCGCGGACTTGGCGCGGATCGCGGTCGCGCGATCTTCCATGGCGGCATCACCATCCGCGAAGGTGCGGATGGCAGCAACGCCAATCTTTCGAACAAGAATCTGCTGCTGTCGGCGCAGGCCGAGATCGACACCCAGCCGGTGCTGATCATCCATGCCGATGAAGTGCAGGCCGCGCACGGCGCGACCGTCGGTCAGCTCGACCCGACCGCACTCTTTTATCTGCGCTCGCGCGGATTGCCGGAACCGCAGGCGCGTTCGCTGCTGACCGCCGCGTTCTGCCGCGAAGTGCTGGCGGGGATCGACGACGCCGCGCTGCGCGAATCACTGACCGCAACGCTGGACGCTGCACTCGCGCGGGTGACGCCCGCATGAGCACGAATACAACGACCGCGATCGACTGGGCTGCGATCCGCAGCGACTTCCCGCTGCTGACCCGCGAGGTGCACGGCAAACCGCTGATCTATTTCGATTCGGCGAACACCGGGCAGAAGCCGGCGTCGGTCATCGACACCGTCGATGACTTCTACCGTCATCACAACGCCAACGTCAGCCGCGCGGTGCATGCGCTCGGCACCGAGGCGACCGATGCTTACGAAGGTTCGCGTACGAAGCTCGCCGCCTTTTTCAAGGCCCATCGCGACGAACTCATCCTCTGCAGCGGCACCACGTTCGCGATCAATCTGGTCGCGTATTCATGGGCATTGCCGCGGCTGAAGGCGGGCGACGCGATCCTGCTGTCGCGCATGGAGCATCACGCCAACATCGTGCCGTGGCAGTTGGTGGCGGAGCGCACCGGCGCGACGATCAAGGTCGCCGAGATTTGCGAAAACGGCACGCTTGATCTCGATGCGCTGTACGCGGCGATGACGCCCGAAGTGAAGATCCTCGGTCTGACCCACGTCAGCAACGTGCTGGGCACCGTCAATCCGGTGCGCGAGATCTGCCGCGAAGCGCGACGTCGCGGCATCGTCACCGTGATCGACGGCTCGCAGGCCGCACCGCATCGCGCGCTAGACATTCAGTCGCTCGGATGCGATTTCTACGCGATCACCGGCCACAAGATGTGCGGCCCGACCGGCACCGGCGCACTGTGGGCGCGGCGCGAACACATCGCCGCGATTCCGCCGTTTCTGGGCGGCGGTGAAATGATCAAGGAAGTGCGTTTCGAGGGCACGGTCTTCAATGACGGCCCACATCGTTTCGAGGCCGGCACGCCGAACATCGCCGGGCATATCGGCCTCGGCGCGGCGGTGGACTATCTGGGCGGCATCGGCATGGATGCGATCGAGGCCCGCGAAGCCGAATTACTGGCGCACGCCACTGAAGCACTGCAGCGCATCGATGGTCTGCGCATTCTGGGGACCGCACCTGAGAAAGCAGCCGTGATCAGTTTTCTGGTCGATGGCGCGCATGCCCACGACCTCGCGACACTGCTCGACCTCGAAGGCATCGCCGTCCGTTCCGGCCACCATTGTGCGCACCCGCTGATGCAGTTCTACGGTGTCGCAGCCACGTGTCGTGCGTCATTCGCGTTCTACAATACGCACGAGGAAATCGAACATTTCGCGGCAGCGCTCATCAAAGTCCGACGCCTGCTTGGCTGATCCCACCGGAAAAATCCGCACGTGCTTCCACTCACCTTCCGCTCCGCAACTCTTGAAGACATCCCTGCCCTGATCAATCTGGTCACGTCGGCTTATCGTGGCGACGCCAGCAAGCAGGGATGGACCACCGAGGCCGACATCCTCGATGGCCAACGCATCGACGCCGATATGTTGCGCGCCGATCTGGCGCAGCCAAAGAGCATGATCCTGATGGCCGAAAGCGGCGAACGCCTGTTCGCCTGTGCTCAGGTTGCAGTGGAACCGACGACAGATAGCATCCCCACCGCCTATTTCGGTATGTTTTCAGTCAGCCCCGATGCGCAGGGCAGTGGTATCGGCAAGATCGTCCTCGCCGAATCCGAACGCCTCGCACGCAACACGCTCGGCTGCGCGCGCATACGCATGACCGTCATCGATTGCCGCGAAGAACTGATCGCGTTCTACGAGCGCCGTGGTTATGTCCGGACCGGCATCAAGAAACCTTTTCCCTATGGCGACCCGCGCTACGGCTTGCCCAAGCGCGACGACCTGCAATTCGAAGTGCTCGAAAAGATGCTGGAAATGCCGAAATGAGCGACTGGATCTTCGTCTGCCCGACATCGCAATTGCTACCAGGCGAAAAAACCGTCGTCTGGGCCGACGACACTCCGATTCTGGTGGTGAATCTCGACGGCGATATCTATGCGCTGGAAGACCGTTGCACGCATGACGAATTCGAATTGTCGTCAGGTGAAGTCGATGCCGTAGAAGGCAGCATCGCCTGCGTCCTGCACGGCGCCCGCTTCGACATCCGTGAAGGCACTGCGCTGTGCGCGCCTGCCTACGATCCCGTCGCGAAGTTTCCGGTGAAGGTCGAAGATGGACTGATCTGGACCCGCGACGACCGCGATTGATCGATGACGGCATTGGTAGAGCGGCCTTCAGGCTGCTGCCAGTCATGCGCGAAATTGCAGTGAATTGAATCATGCGCTACCGCATGATTCGGAAAACGGTAGCGGCCTGAAGGCCGCTCTACCGCCCCACCCAAACGCGCCTCACCCCAACGCGTCCAACCCCATTGTCGCCAACATCTCGACCATCCGCCCTGCCTGCATGGCCTGATCACTCGATGCATTACCTTGCTCCGCGCGTTTCGCCACGCCCTGAGCAATGGCGGCAAGGCGAAAGAAGCTGAAGGCCAACACGAATGGCCAGTCGGCAGGGATCGGACGGCCGGTGATCTGTGAGTAACGCGCAAGCAACTGAGCCTCGTCTGGAATACCCATCAGCCCACGCTCCATCCCGGCCAGGCCAGGCAACGCCGGGTTGCGCGGCAGCCGCAACGCCATGCAGAAGTAGCCGAGATCAGCGAGCGGATGGCCCAGCGTCGACAGTTCCCAGTCAACGATCGCGATCACTCGCGCTTCACTGGGATGGAACATCAGATTGTCGATACGGAAATCGCCGTGCGCCAGCGCTACAACGCCGTCGTCGGCCGGACATCGTGTCGGCAACGTGTCGATCAGCGTGTCCATCGCTGGAATCGATCGCGTTTCGCTGGCGCGGTACTGCTCGCTCCAGCGCTTGAGCTGGCGCTCGAAGTAGTTGCCGGGCTTGCCGTAGTCGGCGAGCCCCACAACGACCGGCTCGATCGTGTGCAGCGCGGCCATGGCATCGATGATCGCAACGTAGATGTCGGCGCGATCAGCAGGCGGCATGTCGGGCAGCGACGGGTCCCAGAAGATGCGGCCGTCGACGAAGTCCATCAGATAGAACATCGAACCGATGACCGATTCATCGCTGCACAGATGCAGCGGTTTCGCGACGGGAACAGCACTGCCGTGAAGCGCTTGAAGCACGCGGAATTCGCGATCGATCGCATGCGCCGAAGGCAGCAGTTTTCCCGGCGGTTTGCGACGCAGGACTGACGTGCCGCTGGCGGCATCGATGCGGTAGGTCGGATTGGACTGGCCGCCCTTGAACTTGGTGGCCGTCAACGGGCCACGAAAGCCTTCGACATGGGCTTCGAGATACGCCGCCAGCGACTCTGCCGGCAGATCGAGTGGGTGGGTCATGGTCATTCCTTCGAGTTCGTTCCTTCGAGGTCAGCCTTTCAGCATCGAGCGCGCCAGCGAAGCGATATGCACTTCGTCCGGCCCGTCGGCCAGGCGCAGCGAACGCGCACCGGCGTAGGCCTGGGCCAGGAAATAATCCTGCGACAAACCGCCGCCGCCGTGGATCTGCATCGCGCGATCGATCACCGCACAGGCCATGCGCGGCGCGACGATCTTGATCATGCCGATCAGATCCTTCGCCCCCTTGTTGCCGTGCGCGTCCAGCGCCGCTGCAGCCTGCAGCGTGAGCAGGCGCGCCTGCTCGATTTCGCAGCGCGACAGCGCGATCGCATCCTGCGTCATGCCGTGTCCACCGAGCGGGCGACCGAAGGCTTCGCGGCTGCGTGCGCGTTCGATCATCAATTCCAGCGCACGCTGGGCCAACCCGATCAAACGCATGCAGTGATGGATGCGCCCCGGCCCGAGCCGCGCCTGCGCGATCTCGAAACCGCTGCCCGACTCGCGCAACAGATTCGCTACCGGCACGCGTACATCCGTGAACTCGATTTCGACATGGCCGTGCGGCGCATCGTCATAGCCGAAGACCGTCAATGGTCGCAGCACGCGAACACCGGGCGTATCCATCGGCACCAGCACCATCGACTGGCGGCGGTGCACGAGCGCATCCGGATCAGTCACGCCCATCACGATCAGCAGTTCGCAGCGCGGATCGCCGGCGCCGGTGGTCCACCACTTGCGGCCGTTGATGACGAAGGTATCGCCGTCGCGCTCGATCGGCAGCGCGATATTGGTGGCGTCGGAACTGGCAACATCAGGCTCTGTCATCGCGAATGCCGAGCGGATCTCGCCGGCCAGCAGCCTTGGCAGCCACGGCGCCTGCTGTTCCGGCGTGGCGAAATGCAGCAGCACTTCCATATTGCCGGTATCGGGCGCGCTGCAATTGAAGACTTCCGGCGCGAACAGACTGCGGCCGGTGAGTTCGGCGATCGGCGCGTAATCAAGATTGCTCAGACCTGCGCCATGCGTGGCATCCGGCAAGAACAGATTCCACAGTCCCTGCGCTTTCGCCTCGGCCTTCAGCGATTCCAGCAACGGCGGAATCGTCCAGCGCGTGGGCGGGTCAGCCGCGTGTGCCTGGAACGCAGCTTCTGCAGGCATGATCTTTTCCGACACGAACTGCGCGACGGCCGTCTGCAGCTGGCGCGAGCGTTCGGAGAACGGGAAGAGCGTGGCGGGACGTTCGCTGGTCATCGGCATCTCGGGCAGTCACTGGGAGCGGCCGCTCAATAGTAAGTCCACAGCTCGCGCTCGCCATGCAGGTGCGGCAGCGCATTCCATGAGCCCATCCGCAGGCGGCCGCCATGTGGATGGAATTCCGACAGCGCGCTGTTGCGCAACGATAGATTGAGTTCGACCGCACGCATCACCGGCACATCCAGTGCGATCTGCGCCAAACGCGAGATCACGCCGCCGGAGCTGAGCACCAGCACTTCGTCATCGCCTGCCAGCGCTTCCAACCGATCGCTCGCCGATTGCACGCGCTGACCGAAGGTCGCCCAGCTTTCCGGGATGTCCGCGAGTTCATCATTCGCCCATGCCAGCAGCGCCGCCCGCAGCATCGGTGCGACGTCGCGCGGCTTGCCGCTGCGGCTGGCGACGACGATCGGGTCTTCCGGATCACGCGCGAGATAGGCGCCGAACACCGCCTCGTGGTCGAACTCGGCGAAACCCGCGTCGGTCACCGGCGCGGGTAACGGGATGCCCTGCGCGGCGAATGCCTCCGCAACGCCATCGGCCGTCTGCCGATGCCGACGCATCCCGCCCACGACAACCGCCTGAAAACGATGGCCGCCGCGCGCCAACCATTCACCCAGACGGCGTGACTGCAGTTGGCCGCGCTCGGACAAGTTGTCGTAGTCGGCGGCGCCATAGCTGGCCTGTCCGTGGCGGACCAACAGAAGGCTCATCGCGCGGTGTACTCGTGGCTGTTTTGGAGGGAATGGCGATACATGGCGCTTGAAGAAAACCGGTTCGGTGATCGTCGCAAGACTGGCCGGATTGCAGGGCAACGGTCAAGCCGCACATCGTTGCTGCCACAGGCAAGGCACCCAACGTCAACGAGGCTCCGGCCTACATGCGAAGTATTTGCATTTGATAATCATTATCATTAACATCCTCAGCACGACGCCTTGCCCTTGCCGGATGAACCTGAACCATGTCGCAAATGTCTCTCTCCCGCTCCCCGCTCGCTGCCGCAATCCTGCTGACACTGTCGCTGCCTGTCGCAGCTCAGACGCTCGATACAACAAGCACCGTTGTCGCAGCCGGCACTCTTGCGGCGCTCCAATCCGACCCGATCGACACCGTCGAGGTGCAGGGCACGCGCCTGTCCCGTTCGAGTTCGCCGAAGCGCACCGAACCGATCCTCGACACGCCACAGACGATCGTCGTGATTCCCAACCAGGTCTTTACCGGTCAAGCCCAGACGTCTCTGCGCGATGTCTTGCGCAATACCGCCGGGATTACCGTTCAGGCGGGCGAAGGCGGCGGCGCGCCGGGCGACAACGTGTTCGTACGCGGCTTCGGCGCACGCAACGACATCTTCATCGATGGTGTGCGCGACCCCGGCGTGCTCAGCCGCGACACGTTCAACGTCGAACAGGTCGAAGTCGCAAAAGGACCGGCCTCGACGATTTCTGGCCGCGGCTCAACAGGCGGTGCGATCAACCTCATCTCCAAGATGGCGAAGCGCAAAGCCTCCGGCGATGTCCGGCTTACCGTCGGCACCGACAGCTACCAGCGTGCAGCGGCCGACATCAATCAGCCGATCAACGAACACGCCTCGCTGCGCGTGAATGCCGTCTGGACCGATGCAGGTGTTGCTGGCCGCGATGCAGTGGAAAACGAAAATCAGGGCATCGCGACCTCGCTTGCATTTGGCCTGGGCACCCCGACGCGCCTGTACGTCAATCTGAGTCACATGAACCAGGACAACGTGCCCGATTACGGTCTGCCCGGCACATTGCCCGCAGCGACACCAGCGAACATCGACATCGACGACCTCGACTGGAGCAATTTCTACGGGCTGACGTCACGCGACCACGAAGATGTCTCCAGCACCCAAGGCAGTGTCATCGTCGAACACGACTTCGAAAACGGCACGCAGCTGCGCAACCTGCTGCGTTACGGACGCAATCTCCGTGACACCGTCGTCACCGCGCCACGTGCGGCGAACGCCTTCGCCAGCAACGGAACGACGCCGCAGAGCCTCAACGATCCGGGCTTCGATCCCTCCCTGCTGCAGATCCGGCGGACCGACGTGAAATACCAGGACCGCGAGGACGAGATCTTCGCGAACCAGACCAACGTCAGCTTCGACGTCGACACCGGCACGGCGCGCCATGCCATCGTCGCCGGACTGGAGCTCTCGCGCGAACGCAGCATCAGCTTCGGTAATGCCGACTACTGTGCGCCCGCCGATGGCAGTGTGCCGCCGGTCGACCTGTGCCCGGGCGGGCGGCCGCCGGTGACCGATCTCTTCAATCCGAATCCGGGCGACCACTATCGTGCGCAGATCTATCGCACCGGGGCATCAAGTTCGGCCGAAGCGGATTCCATCGCCCTGTATGCCTTCGACACGGTGCATCTCGGCGATCGCTGGGAGCTGAGCGCGGGCATCCGCCAGGAACGTTTCGACGTCGACGCCACGGTGACCGCCGCGACGGCCGCCGACGGCACGCCGGGTACGGTGCAACGCTTCAGCCGCCGCGACGACATGACCAGCTGGCGCGCCGGCGTGGTTTACAAGCCGACAGCCAACAGCAGCCTCTATACCGCCTATGGCACATCCTTCAATCCTTCCGCCGACGGTCGGCAGGGGCTCTCGTTCGGCGAAAACAGCAATGGCACCATCGGTTCGAACAGCGCGACACTGGCACCTGAAGAAACCCGCAGCCTTGAAGCCGGTGTGAAATGGAACGTGAGCGACAATCGCCTGCTCCTCACTGCAGCCGTATTCCGCTCTGAGAAAACCAATGCGCAGTCCACCGATGCCTCCGGCAATACCGTGTTGACAGGCGATCAGCGCGTGGAAGGCGTAGAGCTCGGCGTTTCCGGCAACCTCACCGACCGATGGATGCTGTTCGGCGGATACGCCTATACCGACGGCAAGATCCGCGAGTCGGCCAACAGCGCCGAAGTCGACCGCGAACTGCAATTCGTGCCTCGACATGCCTTCAATCTCTGGACGACGTACGAAGTCCTGCCCCGGTTCACCGTCGGTGGCGGCGCGCAATATACCGGCGGTTACTTTTTCAACAACACCAACACCGCTGCCAATGCCAATATCGCTGCAATCCAGGACCACACCCGTTATTGGTTGTACAACGCGATGGTGGCCTACAACATCAATCCACAATGGGACGTGCAGTTCAACGTCAACAATGTCGCTGATGAACGTTACGTCGAACGCGGCTATACCGGCCACTTCAGCCCCGGGTCATCACGCACCTTCCTGTTGAGCCTGCACTACCACTATTGAGATCAACCGAAATGCTGTTGTCGATTCCAGAAGTCCTGACGCCGGAGCAGGTGCGTGAATTCCGCGATGCGCTCGACACCGCAGCGTGGATCGATGGTCGCGTGACCGCAGGTCATCAGTCCGCACAAGCCAAACACAATCTGCAATTGGCGGAACGCGACCCGCTGGCGCTACGCCTTGGCGACATCATCCTCTCGGCACTCGACCGCAATCCGTTGTTCGTATCCTCTGCCTTGCCCCTGAAGGTTTTTCCGCCTCTCTTCAACCGTTACAGCGGCGGGCAGCACTTCGGCGTACACGTGGACAACGCCATCCGCCAGGTGCATGGCACCCCGCATCGTGTGCGCACGGATCTGTCTGCGACGCTGTTTCTGGCCGAACCGGACGAATACGATGGCGGGGAACTCACGATTGAAGGCACGTTCGGCGTCCAGCAGGTGAAGTTGCCTGCCGGGCATATGGTGCTGTATCCCGCCAGCAGCCTGCACAGGGTGGAACCGGTGACACGTGGCGCGCGGCTGGCTTCGTTCTTCTGGATCCAGAGCATGGTGCGCGACGATGGCGAACGGGCGCTGCTGTTCGATCTTGACCAGGCGACCCAACGCCTGGGACAGGGCGAGCCACCCCATCCAAGCGGTATCGCCCTGACTGGGATCTACCATAATCTTCTGCGCCGCTGGGCCGACGCCTGACGCGTCACCCCGGATTCCGCCAGACACCGTCCCCACCCCCTCCCCGGATACTTCTGCATGAACGCCGCCAACCCACCCGCCACGCCCATGCGGCGCAAGAATACGATCCATCGCATCGTCCGACAGTTGCATTTGTGGATCGGTGCCTGGGGTGCGTTGGCGGCGGTGCTGTACGGCGGCACGGGCCTGATCATGAGTCACCGTTTCGGCGATGGCGCATGGCCACAGGGCAGCAGCGACGAAACCGGCAAGCGTGAACTGTCGGTGCCCGCGCAGGCACGCAAGAGCGCCGAAGCCCTCTCGCTCTGGCTGGGCGAGTCCGAAGGTCTGGATGCGGAAATGATCCGCAAGCCCCGCCCCGGCGAGCCGTCAAAAGGTCCAGAGCGCTGGTCTCTGAATGGCGGCACTGCGAGCGAAAGCTGGTCGCTGGATTACAAGGTCGGCAGCGACACTGCGGAACTGAAACGCACGCATCACAGCCCCGTCGCGGCCATGATGCGACTTCACAAAGCCGTCAGCGGAGGCCTCGGCTGGCGCATCCTCGGCGACAGCTTCGCGATCGGCATGGTTCTTCTGGGCATATCAGGCCTGTGGATGTGGGCACGCGGTCGCAGCCTGAAACAGTTGGTCGTCAGCATCGGTGGCACGTCGATCCTGGTGATGATCGTGGTGCTGGTCGCGAATCTTCTCTGAAAACGAGCTCTGAAAACGAGCTCAGCAATCGGATTCTGAAATCGGAATATGAGAATGAGGCTCTGAGAATCCAGCACTGGACTCTGCACCGAATGGCCGCGCCAAAGATTCCGGCACGCGCCATTCATTACGACGCGGACATTGCCGCCCGGAATGCCTGGCCGCGAAAACTCTCGGGCCGCAGCAGGTCGATACCGCATTGGAGCTGCGACAGCCAGTCCAGCAATGCGCGCTGTGCCTCGCCGCGGAATGGCAACCCGTGCTGCGGAACAATCATTGCCGGGTCCAGTTCACGCACCATATCCACCCACAAGCGCACCACCCGATTGCTCGCCATGTAACGACGGTGAAACCCTTCCATGGAGGGGCGGTACGCGTCGAAATCCTCGACAAACCCGTAGGGTGTGCCGCTCGGAATCAAGCCTGAGCAGATATCGCCGGAGAACAGGATTCGGCTGGTCTTGTCGAAGAACGACAGATTGCCGACGGAGTGCATGAAGTGTGCGGGCAATGCGAGGATGTCGGCATCGCCAAGCGCGATCCGGGCGCCTTCGTCATCGATCAGCAGATAACGTTCGGGCCCTGCATTCTCCATGTAGTGCGGCACCAGATGCGGGACGAAACGTCCCCACAGCCGTGAACACACGACCGTTGCCTTGGTGTAGAGCAGCCATTTGTCGACCGAACCGATCACGTCTGGATCCTGGTGCGAGCAGAGCACCATGTCGATCTGGTGCGGGCGCACCTCGCGGCCGAGGGCCAATACCAGTGGGGTATACAGCAGTGAGCCACCAGGGTCGATCAGCGCTGAATGCGCATCGTGTTTGATCAGAAACTGGTTTGCCTGCACGCCGTCATCGCCACGGACAAGGCCGCTGTAGGCGATGCAGCGATGCTGCCCGGATTCATAAAGCACGAATCCCATGAGGGATGTCCTAGCGTGGGGAAAGTGGTCCGCAGGATAGGGATTCGTGCGTCTCCTCTTTTTGATCATGCTCAACATTCACCGCAATCAGAGATACACCTGAACGATCTCCTCCGAGGCGCATTGATGCAGATCGCGAAGCCGGCGCGGCTACCGTCACAGTTCGCGTTGACTGGTCAATGCGCCTGATGTTTCGCGTAAACGGATCACCAGCACTTCGCCACCGCCATCCAGGGCGAATCGCGCGCGCGCGGACGTCGCGCACAACAGCAAGGTGTCGCCGATCGCAGCGGTTTCGTGGTGCAGGCCATCCGTCGCGCGTGCATGCCCGGACAGGACATGCACCGCCCACTGCTCACCGGGGTCCGCGAACAACACCATTGAACCCACCAACGGCCGATGCCAGAGCTCGGCGTTGATGCGATCACGACGCCACATCAGATTGAAATCGTGCGTCGGGCCGTCAATGAGTTCGCCGAACACGTCGCGTTCACCGGCGAAACGTACGCGCCCGTGCGGCGGCTCGACCTCACGCACATCGTCGTCTTCGAAGCACAGACGTACGCCACTCCCTTGCAGCAATACCAGTTCGCGATCGACGCCCGGAAACAACGAGAACGGTCCATCGCGCTCGATCTCGGCGATCGAAAGCCGCCAGTCCCAATCGTCGCCGGTTGCCGGCGAACGCAGGATCTCGCGTGTCCAGCCCGAACCATTGCGCCAACGCTCGCGGCGGTATTCATGGGATGGTAACAGCCGCAACTGTGCAGACATTCGATTCTCCGAAGCGGACGCCGGGAGTGTAGCGGAGGCCGCCAATCCCGCACCAACGACAACGGCCGCGATCGCTCGCGGCCGTCTGCGCCGGTGGAGTCAGGGGGAGGCGTATCAGCGTTTCTTCGCCACTGCGACCGGGGCCTTCGCCGAAGCCGGCTTGGCAGTCGCCGCCGCAACGGTCGCGCCGCCCACCACGATCATTTCGCGATTCTTCTCGACCGTCTTCAGGCCGATGCCGTCGACCTGCGCCAGTTGTTCGGCACTGCGAAAGGCGCCGTGCTGCTTGCGGTAGGCAACGATCGCCTCGGCTTTGGTCGGACCGACGTTGACCAGCACACGGTCGAGGGTGGCCGCGTCGGCAGTATTGATATTGACCTTTTCGGCGGCGAAGGCACTGCCCAGCAGGGCCAGCGACAGGGTGGCGGCAGTGATCACGGACTTGATGTTGAAGAGGTTCATGGCGAGTTTCCTTTGTATGAAAGATGGGGTGGATTGACGTTGTCGACCGGGTTCGGTCTTCGCTGTCGGCGACTTCGCGTCGACAGGGACAGTTTCCGGATTCGGCCTGTCCGGCCCCATCGCCGAATGACCCACATCGCTGCGGGAAAACGCCGCATGCACGGGTAGGGAAATTCCTACCCCAAGCCGGGGGCGTACAATGTCCGCACTCTCCAATTGGCCTTATGCACCATGGATACCAGCAAGATCGAACACTTCGTCGCCGCCAAATGGGACGACGAAATCGTTCCGCAGCTCGTCGAGTACATCCGCATTCCCAACAAATCGCCGATGTTCGACAGCGAATGGGCCGCACACGGGTACATGGACGATGCCGTCAGGCTGATGGAAACCTGGGCGCATGCACAGAATGTACCGGGCATGCAGATCGAGGTCGTGCGTCTGGACGGCCGCACGCCGCTGATCTTCATCGAGATCCCCGCCAGTGCCGACGCCGATACCGGCGACGACTGTGTACTGCTTTATGGCCATCTCGACAAACAGCCGGAAATGACCGGCTGGGACGACGATCTCGGCCCCTGGAAACCGGTCATCAAGGGCGATCGTCTGTACGGTCGCGGCGGCGCCGACGATGGCTACGCGATCTTCGGTTCGATCGCCGCGATCCAGGCGCTGCAGGCGCAGGGCGTGCCGCACGCGCGCTGCGTGGTGATGATCGAAGCCTGCGAGGAATCCGGCAGCTACGACCTGCCCGCCTACGTCGACCATCTCGCCGCGCGGATCGGCAAACCCTCGCTGGTGGTCTGCCTTGACTCCGGTTGCGGCAACTACGAACAACTGTGGTGCACCACCTCGCTGCGCGGCCTTGCCGGCGGCAACCTCACGGTTAAAGTGCTGAGCGAAGGCGTGCATTCCGGTGATGCTTCCGGCGTGGTGCCGTCGAGCTTCCGCGTACTGCGCCAGTTGCTGTCGCGGATCGAGGACGAAAACACCGGACGCGTGCTGATCGATGGACTGAACGTCGAGATCCCGGCCGATCGTCTGGCCCAGGCGAAGACCTGTTCCGACGTCCTCGACACGGCGGTCTACGACAAATTCCCGTTCCTGCCCGGGATGACGCCGATGCATTCGGATCTCACCGAACTCGTGCTCAACCGCACCTGGCGCCCGGCGCTGTCGGTCACCGGCGTCGACGGCATGCCGCCGCTATCGTCGGCCGGCAACGTGCTGCGTCCATACACATCGGTGAAACTGAGCATGCGTCTGCCGCCGACCCTGGACGGCAAGCGCGCGGGCGAACTGCTGACCGAGACGCTGTTGCGCGACCCTCCCAATGGCGCGCAGGTCACGCTCAATCTCGAAAAGGATTCGACCGGCTGGAACGCGCCGACGATGACCCCATGGCTTGAACAGGCGATCGACGCCTCCAGCCAGGAGTTCTTCGGCAAACCGGCGATGTATATGGGCGAAGGCGGCACGATTCCGTTCATGGGCATGCTCGGCGAGAAATTCCCGGGCGCGCAGTTCATGATCACCGGCGTGCTCGGCCCGCACTCGAACGCACATGGCCCGAATGAGTTCCTGCACATCCCCATGGGCAAGAAAGTCACCTCCTGCGTGGCGCGGGTGATCGCGGAACATCGCAACGCCAGTGTGCGCGGCGAGACCACGGGCGTGGCCGCGGTGGCGGGTGGAACGCATCATGGCGAGCACGGCTGCTGTTGATGCCGTCCGTCCTACCGGTAGAGCGGCCTTCAGGCCGCTGTACCGATCAAGCGACCGATTCAACATGCTTCTTGCAGCGGCTCTTGCAGCGGCCTGAAGGCCGCTCTACCACTCAGGACATGCGCCACCGGCCTGGCCGGTGGCGGGGACGTTCTCCTTTGCCGCATCCCGCCTGATACGATCCGGACGCAGTCCCGTAAACATTCGCAACTCCACCAACATTCAAGAGGGGAGCCATGGGCAGCATTCTGTATACGATCATCATCGGCGCGGTGATTGGCGTGATTGCACGCTTCATCAAACCCGGCGCCGATCCGATGGGTTGGATTTTCACCATTCTGCTGGGTATTGGCGGTTCGTATGTCGGCAGCCTGCTCTATGCGGGCGGCGGCATGATCGGTTTCGCAATCTCGATCGGCTGTGCAATCGCACTCCTGTTCGTGTTCGAGATGATTCGCAAGAAAAAATAACTCGCGCCCATCATCGCAATCAAAACGCCCGGCACTCCGCCGGGCGTTTTCGTTTCGGCACACGATCAGTCACGCAACAGCCGCTCGACGACCTGTTCCACCAAGGCTTCCGGCGACTGCGAGATCGTATCCAGGCGCAGTTCAGGCGCTTCCGGCACTTCATAAGGTGAATCGATGCCGGTGAAGTTCGGAATCTTGCCGGCGCGTGCCTTGGCATACAGACCCTTCACGTCGCGGCTTTCGGCAACCGCCAGCGGCGTATCAACGAAGACTTCAATGAACTCTCCGTCGTCGAACAGGTCACGTGCCATCCGCCGCTCGGCGCGAAACGGCGAGATGAAGCTGACCAGCACGATCAGGCCGGCATCGGTCATCAACTTCGCGACTTCGGCGACGCGACGGATGTTCTCGACGCGGTCCTCGTCGCTGAAGCCCAGATCCTTGTTGAGGCCGTGACGGACGTTGTCGCCGTCGAGGATATAGGTCCGCAAGCCCAGTGCCATCAGCCGCTTGTCGACCAGATTGGCGACCGTGGATTTGCCGGAACCCGACAGACCGGTGAACCACAGACAGCGCGGCGACTGGCCCATGCCGCGCGCGCGCGCAGCCTTGTCGACTTCCAGATGCTGCCAGTGGATGTTGGCGGCGCGGCGCAGTGCAAAATCGAGCGTGCCGGCCGCGACCGTCGCATGTGTCTGCCGGTCGATCAGGATGAAACCGCCGAGCTCGCGATTGTCGGCATAGACCTCGAACGGTATCGGCTGGTCGAGATGCAGGTTGCAGTAGCCGACTTCATTCAATTCGAGCGACTTCGCCGCCAGATGCTCCTGGGTATTCACATCGACGCGGTGCTTGATCTCGGTGATCGATGCACCGACGGTACGCGCACCGATCTTCAGCCAGTACGGCCGTCCCGGCAGCAGCGCATGTTCGCCCATCCACAGCACGTGCGCGGCGAACTGGTCGGCAACCTCCGGCGGTGCGTCTGCAGCGGCGATGACATCGCCGCGGCTGATGTCGATCTCGTCCTCCAGCGTCAGCGTGACCGCGTGTCCTGCGCTGGCGACGATGGCGTCGGTGTCTCCGACCAGCACCCGCGCGATGCGCGAGCGGCGCCCTGACGGCAATGCGACGACTGCATCACCCGGCTTCGCGCTGCCGGACACCAGCGTGCCGGCGAAGCCACGGAAGTTCTGATCCGGCCGGCATACCCACTGCACCGGCATCCGGAGACCGATGTCCGGGCGTGCGTTCGTGATATCGACGGTTTCGAGGTGTTCCAGCAATGTCGTCCCGGTGTACCAGGGCATGCGCGTGGACGCTTCCAGCATGTTGTCGCCGTTGAGCGCTGACAGTGGAATGCAGGTCACATGCGGAATGCCGAGCTGCTCGGCCAGTGCGCGGTAGTCGTCGACGATCCGCGCGAACACCGCTACGTCGTAGTCGACGAGATCCATCTTGTTCACCGCCAGCACCACGTGACGGATGCCCAGCAACGACACGATGTAACTATGACGACGGGTCTGGGTGAGCAAGCCCTTGCGCGCATCGACCAGCACGATCGCGAGATCGGCCGTCGAGGCACCGGTCGCCATGTTGCGGGTGTACTGCTCGTGCCCCGGGCAATCGGCGACGATGAATTTGCGGCGATCAGTGTTGAAGAACCGGTAGGCGACATCGATGGTGATGCCCTGCTCGCGCTCCGCCTGCAGGCCATCGACCAGCAGCGCGAAATCGATCTGTCCGTTCTGGGTGCCGTGACGCAGGCTGTCGGCTTCGAGCGCCGCCAGCTGATCGTCGAGCAACAGTTTGGTGTCGTGCAGCAGACGGCCGATGAGCGTGCTTTTGCCGTCATCGACGCTGCCGCAGGTGATGAAGCGCAGCAGCTGTTTGTGTTCGTGCTGCTGCAGATAAGCGGCGACGGCGGCATCGGCGTCGTGATGCTCAATGATGACGGACATCAGAAATAGCCCTCCTGCTTCTTCTTCTCCATCGAAGCGGACGGGTCGTGATCGATCATCCGCCCCTGCCGTTCGGAAGTGGTCGCGATCAACATCTCGGCGATGATCTTCTCCAAGGTGTCGGCCTCGGATTCGATCGCACCGGTCAGCGGATAACAGCCGAGCGTGCGGAAACGTACGCGCTTCATCTCGGGGGTCTCGCCCGCATGCAGCGGCAGGCGTTCGTCATCGACCATGATCCACGCGCCATCGCGTTCGACCACCGGGCGTTCGGCCGCCAGATACAGCGACGGAACCTCGATTTTTTCGCGATAGATGTACAGCCACACATCCAGTTCGGTCCAGTTGGAAATCGGGAAGACCCGCACCGATTCGCCTTTGTGGATGCGGGTGTTGTAGAGGTTCCACAATTCCGGGCGCTGGTTCTTCGGGTCCCAGCGATGCTGCGCGCTGCGGAACGAGAAGATGCGCTCCTTGGCGCGCGATTTCTCTTCGTCGCGACGTGCGCCGCCGATGGCCGCATCGAAACCGCCGAGGTCCAGCGCCTGTTTCAGCGCCTGCGTCTTCATCACATCGGTATGCACGGTGGCGCCATGCGTGATCGGACCGATGCCCTGCGCGACGCCGTCGGGGTTCGTGTGCACGCGCAACGCGATGCCGGTTTCATCGGCGCGACGGTCGCGGAACGCGATCATCTCGCGGAATTTCCAGCCGGTGTCGATATGCATCAGAGGGATGGGCGATCGCGCTGGTGCGAAGGCTTTCTGCAGCAGATGCAGCAACACCGAGCTGTCCTTGCCGATCGAATACAGCATGACCGGATTGCGGAACTCGGCTGCGACTTCACGCAGGATATGGATGCTCTCGGCTTCGAGGCGATCAAGGTGGCTCAACGCTGGATCTGTCATGGTGTCCGAATCTGTTGCCTGTGTGATGCGGCGGCGATACGCCGGAAAGGACTGTAGCCCATCATGCTGCCGTCGCCGCGTGCATGGCGAGCAAGCGCCTCAACCGGCGAGGCTTTGGTAGAGGGTGCGGATGCTCAAACCGATCACCAGAACGCCGACGACCGGCATCAGGAATCTCGGCTTCACGAATCGCACCAGCCACGCCCCGAACGGGGCCGCGACGACCCCGCCCAAGGCCAGACCCAGCACGATGCCCCAGTGGCTGACGCCCATGGTCAGCAGGAACACCAGGGAAGCGGTGAGCGTCACGAAGAATTCGACCGCATTCACGCTGCCGACAGTGAGCCGCAGTTCGTGCCCACGGGCGATCAGGTTGCTCGCGACGATCGGCCCCCAGCCACCACCGCCCATGGCGTCGAGCAGCGCGCCGATGAAACCGACCGTCGACACATGCGACGTCACTTCACGCGGCACCAGCTCGCGGAATGCCTTGCTCAGAATGACGATGCCCATCAACAGCAGATAGCCCGCGACCCAGGGCTTGAGCACGGCGCCATCGACCTGGCTCAGCACATAGGCGCCGATCCCGGCGCCGAGCATTCCCGGCAACAACAGGCGGCGGAACAGCTTGCGGTCGATGTTGCCGAAGGCATGGTGCGAGATGGCCGAAGCGCCGGTGGTGAAGCACTCCGCCGCGTGGACAGTCGCACTGCTGACTGCGGGAGGCACCCCGAAACCCAGCAGCAGGCTGGACGCAGTGACGCCATAGGCCATGCCCAAGGCGCCGTCGACCAGTTGGGCGGCGAAACCGATGACGACGTAGAGCAGTAAATCCGGGGGCAGATCCATATGGGGGGGGGGGCGGAACCGCTCGATGGGCGCCCAGTATCCGCGCGAATCGAGCCGGCGCCGAAAGTGCGGCGGAGCATAAGCGCATAACGAGCGCTCCTTTCCTCTCATATAAGCACGCGCCTAGCCTGAAGCCCTGATCAAGCGCCCCCGCCCGGACTACAGGCCATCTTTCATGTCCCCCGCTGCGTCTCCCGCAACAACCGCCACACCGCTGTCCGCACTCGCACAGAGCCCCCTGTCGGTCGAACCGTATGCGCAGATCGCACGTCTCGTTGAGAGCCTCGATGGCGCAGGATTGTGGTGGTTGTCAGGCTACGCCGCCGGTTTGGCGCGGGCGCAGGGCGGCACGTTGCAGGCAACGCACGCGAGTGCGAATGCGGATCACGCTGCCGACGCGCTCGACCGTCCCCGCCTGACCGTGGTCTACGGCAGCCAGACCGGCAACGCCCGTCGTGTGGCCGAGTCGCTGGCCGCCAAGCTCGAAGCCGAAGGCCTGCCGGTACGCCTGCTGCGTGCCGATGCCTACCAGACCCGCGAACTGAAGGACGAACGCTTCCTCGCCATCGTCATCAGCACCCAGGGCGACGGCGACCCGCCGGATGACGCCCGCGCGCTGGTCGAGTTCATCGATGGCAAACGCGCCCCGAAGTTGCCGCAGCTGCGGTTTTCAGTGCTGGGGCTGGGCGATTCCAGCTACCCGCAGTTCTGCGCGATCGGCCAACGCCTCGACGCCCGCCTCGAAGCCCTCGGCGCACAGCGCTGGGTCGCCCGCGCCGATGCCGACCTCGATATCGACACCATTGCCGCCCCGTGGTCTTCGCAACTCTTCGACGAAGCCAAGGAAGCGCTGAAGTCGCGTCAGCCGCTCGCCAGTGTCACCGCGCTGCGCCCGCACGCGGCAGCCCCGGCCGCATGGACGCG
>JBGSID010000168.1:0-2115 GCA_041751895.1 Lysobacteraceae bacterium
GAGGGGGTGTTCTTCGATCATGTAGATGGCGGGCAGGCCGAGCTGGCTCAGCCGCCAGTCGGCGATGTAGCGGATGTAGCGCTTGATTTCCTTGGCGGTCATGCCGTGCACCGGGCCTTGTTCGAAGGCGAGGTCGATGAATGCATCCTCCAGTCGCACGGTTTTCTGGCAGCAGTCCATGATGTCCTCGCGCACGGCCTTGGTCAGGCACTGGCGCTCGGCGACGAAGGCGTGGAACAGGCGGGTGATGCCTTCGCAGTGCAGTGATTCATCGCGGACGCTCCACGACACGATCTGCCCCATGCCCTTCATCTTGTTGAAGCGCGGGAAGTTCATCAGCATCGCGAACGATGCGAACAGCTGTAGCCCCTCGGTAAAGCCGCCGAACATGGCGAGCGTGCGGGCGATATCTTCATCGCTGTCGACGCCGAACTGGTGGATATAATCGACCTTCGCGGCCATTTCCTCATATTCGAGGAAGGCGCTATATTCGCTCTCGGGCATGCCGATGGTGTCGAGCAAGTGGCTGTACGCCGCGATGTGGACGGTTTCCATGTTGGAAAACGCGGTCAGCATCATCTTGACCTCGGTCGGCTTGAACACGCGGCCGTAATTTTCGTGGTAGCAATTTTGCACCTCGATATCGGCCTGCGTGAAGAAGCGGAAGATTTGCGTCAGCAGGTTGCGCTCGTGATCCGACAACTTCTGCGCCCAGTCGCGGCAATCCTCACCCAGCGGCACTTCCTCCGGCAACCAGTGGATCTGCTGCTGGCGTTTCCAGAAGTCATAGGCCCAGGGATATTCAAAGGGCTTGTAGCTATTGCGGGCTTCTAACAGGGACATCTTCTTCTTCCTCAGTTCAAACAATCAGGCCAGTGCCGAGAAGGCCAATGCCAATGAAAAACACACCAAATATAATCATCAACCAGCATTGGATTTTGCCCCATGCCCGATCAAAGGGCGTTAGCGGCAATGGCTCCGCGCCAGTGGCTTTGAGGATGCTGCCCTCTATCAGGCTGATTCCATCCTCGTAACTTTTCGTTTTCAATCCCCTAATTCCCAGCCAGAGCATCAATCCACCCATTGGCAAAAAAAGAAGGAGTTTAAGAACCAACCTTATTTACTCGGTCAAAGTACCACTTTGACCGAAACTACTGACACGCCAGACATTCTTCATAATCGGTCTGCGCAGCGAGCTCCATTACGGGCGCTTCGGCCGTATTGTCCGCCTCGACGCCGCCAGCAAAACCGGCGCGCTGGATGCTCTTTGAACGCAGATAATATAGCGACTTCACGCCCAGCTCCCACGCACGGAAGTGGAGCATGAGCAGGTCCCATTTTTCCACATCCGCAGGGATATAGAGGTTCAGCGATGTCGCCTGGTCGATATAGGGTGTGCGGTCGGCGGCGAGTTCGATCAGCCAGCGCTGGTCGATCTCGAAGCTCGTTTTGAACGTGTCCTTTTCCTCCGGGCTGAGGAAATCGAGATGCTGGACGCTGCCACCCTTTTCGAGGATGCTGTTCCAGACATTGGTGCTGTCCTTCGCCTTCGCCTGAAGCAGTTTCTCCAAGTAAGGGTTCTTGACGATGAAGCTGCCCGACAGCGTCTTGTGCGTGTAGATGTTCGCTGGGATCGGCTCGATGCACGCAGATGTGCCGCCGCAGATAATCGAGATCGACGCGGTAGGCGCAATCGCCATCTTGCAGCTGAACCGCTCCATGACGCCCATATCTTCGGCATCGGGGCAGGCGCCGCGCTCGTTGGCGAGCATCATCGATGCTTCGTCTACTTGCGCGCGGATATGCTTGAAGAACTTCATGTTCCACGATTTGGCGAGCGCACTTTCAAAGCCTACGCCGCGTGATTGCAGGAAGCTGTGATAGCCCATGACGCCAAGCCCGACCGAACGTTCGCGGGCGGCGGAATATTTCGCACGGCGCATCTCGTCGGGCGCGCGGTCGATAAAGTCCTGCAGGACATTGTCGAGCATGCGCATCACGTCTTCGATGAACTGCTTGTCGGTGCTCCACTCATCCCAAGTTTCGAGATTGAGCGACGACAGACAGCAGACCGCCGTGCGATCATTACCCAGGTGATCGCGACCCGTGGGCAAA
>JBGSID010000169.1:0-26265 GCA_041751895.1 Lysobacteraceae bacterium
AGCAGCTCGACAGCCTCGCGATGAGCCAGGGCCAACGGATCGAGGACTTCGGCCGCAGTCTGGCCGACCTGACCCTGCGCACCGACGCGCGTCTGGACGAACTGCGCGCCGCGCTCAACGATGACGCCCAGAAAGCGCGCACCGAACTGGCGGGCGGGCAGAAACAGTTCGCCGATACGCTCGGCGCGCAGCTGCGCGAGATCACTGACCGCAATGAACAGCGTTTGGGCGAGATGCGCGTCACCCTCGAACAGAAGCTGCGCGAGCTGCAGACGGGCAACGAAGCCAAGCTCGAACAGATGCGGGCGACAGTGGACGAGAAGCTGCAGTCGACGCTCGAAACGCGGTTGACCGAAAGCTTCGGCAACGTCGCGCAGATGCTGGTGCAGGTGCATCAGGGTCTGGGCGACATGAACAAGCTGGCCTCGGACGTTGGTGGCCTGCAGCGCGTGTTGAATAACGTCAAATCACGCGGCGTATTCGGCGAAGTGCAGCTCGCCGCGTTGTTGGAGCAGGTGTTCGCGCCGGACCAGTACGCCGCCAACGTGAAGACGGTGCCGGGCAAGGACTTCGCAGTTGAATTCGCGGTGCGGTTTCCCGGTTCAGAACGCGACGCGCCGGTGTGGCTGCCGATCGATGCCAAGTTTCCGCGTGAGGACTACGAACGCCTGCTCGACGCGCAGGAGCAGGGTGATGTCGACGCTGCGCGTTTGGCTGGCGACGCACTCGAGCGCCAGGTGCGCAAGCAGGCGCGCGAGATCCACGATAAATATGTGTCGCCGCCGCACACTACCGAATTCGCGATCATGTTCCTGCCGACGGAAGGCCTGTATGCCGAAGTCCTGCGGCGCCCGGGCTTGGTGGAAGCGCTGCAGCGCGACCAGCGCATCGCGGTCGCGGGCCCGACTACGCTGCTGGCGCTGATGACCAGCTTCCAGATGGGCTTCCGAACGCTCGCGATCCAGGAGCGTTCCAGCGAGGTGTGGCGCACGCTCGGTGCGGTGAAGACCGAGTTCGAAAAGTTCGGTGTCGCGCTGGATGGCGTGAAGAAGAAGCTGGACGAAGCCAGCGACAAGATCGAGAAGACCAGTGTGCGTTCGCGTGCGCTGGGACGGAAGCTGCGTGAAGTCGAGGCGTTGCCAGCGGGTGAAGCGCAGAGGCTCTTGGGCGACGTGGTTGAGGATGGTGCTGGAGAGGAGTAAGGCGGTCTCGTTCAAGACGGCCGGATCTTCTGTTGTGAGGACATCATTGATGTCCTCACAACATGCAATATCAGATGGGTCTACCGTACAAAACGAATTGACAGGCCGATAGCGCGTCAACAACCGGCGCGATCTTACGGCGTACCCGGGATCACCGGCATGGCATTGATCGGCACGGTCGGATTGTCGTCGCCATTCTGCAGATAGTCAGGCAGCGATTCGTCACTCTCTTGCTTGCGCTCCCCAAAGATCTGGTATTGGCGACGCTGCATCCAGGCATCACGGACGAGCGCATAGTCGTCGGTGGCACCTTCGCGGAGACGATCCACGCTCAGCAGCTGAGTGCGGACATCGACCAGTTGAAGGCCTTGCAGGAAGACGCGCGCCCTGTCGTTCTCGATTCTGCGCAGCGGCGACAGTGGCGCGTCGCCAGCCATGCCGAGTGCATCGCGGATCGTGCGCGGGCCGAAGAGCGGCAGTTCGACAAAACGGGATTTCTCCCAGCCCCAGACACCGAGCGTCTGACCGAAGTCTTCGCTCTTGTTGGGAATGTTTGCGGAGGTGGCCGGGTCGAAAATGCCGCCGATCCCCAGCGTACTGTTCAGCAGGAATCGGCCGAGCGACTGGCCGGCCTGCTTGGGCTTGCCCTGCAGGACCGCGTTGACCGCGCTGACCGGTTGCCCGAGGTTGTTGAAAAAGTTGCCGACGCCCAGGCGGACCGGGCGTGGAACGACTTTGACGTACGCGGTGGCCAATGGTTTGGCGACGCGGCGGTCCACGACCATATTGAAGCGATGCACGCGGCGGTTGAATTTTTCCAGCGGATCATAGCTCGTCGGCTGGACGGCAGGTGTTGGGAGATTGGGGTCGGCGATCGGATCGTATTCCGGTTCGCCGTAGGTCGCCGCGTAGTCGAGTTCGGCTTCGGTCGGCGGCATTGAAGCGATATCGACGGTGGGTGCTGTGGTGTCGCTGACCGGGAGCGTTTCGGCATTGGCCGCCGCGCCGTTGTCGACGGTTTCACCTGTGGCAGACATGTCTGACGCCGGAGAGGCCTGGGGCTCGGCCTCGGCGACGATTACTGTCGCAACGGGCGGTGAGTCATGCGTGGCGGCCTTGTGCGTGCAACCGCTGGCGAGCAGCGCTGCGAGCATGAGGGCTGCCCGGGGGGGGAGGCAGATGGTCATCATCGGCTCAGTGTAGTGGGTGAAATGGTGCTGACAGTGGTACAGCGCGTGCCATGTGCGGATCAGTCGCGGACGAAAGCGAGACCATGGCCGAGACGATAGGCGGCACGCAGCTCGGCGAAACCTTCCGGGCTACCCTCGATCTCGACCGTGCCGCAACGCGACGCGAGCAGGGAAAGCAAGGCGAGACCGGCGCTGTCGATACGTTCCACGGCGGTGATGTCGAAGCGGTGTATGCCATCCAGAGGGCTGGGCACCTGCCGCCACAGCGCGGCGATGCCTGCGCGTAGCAGCGCACCGCCGAAACGCAGGGTTTCGCCGGTGCGCGCAATCGTGGCGGTAGGGGCCGGCGGACTCACTTGTCGGCGTCCGCTTTCAGTTGGCCGTTACGCAGCTCGGTGGCGACCTGTTTGATTGTCTTGCGCTGCAGCTCGGTGTCGAACTGATTACGGAAGGTCTGCACGTACGACACGCCTTCGACCATCACGTCGAACACCTTCCATTGTGTGCCGGTCTTGCGCATCAGATAGTCGACCGGAATCGGCGCTCCGCCTTGGCGCAGGAATTCGCTGGAGACCCTCACGCCCAAGCCGCGTTCAAGCGCTCTTTCAGACTTCACGCGCACCCGTAGCTGAGTGTTGAAATCCAGAAGTGAGGAGCCGTAACGCTGCATCAGGTTGTCGGCCAACGCGTCGGCGAAGAGTTTCACATCCTCTTCCGAAGCGCCGCGGCCGTGACGGCCCAATACCAGTCGTGCCGCGTAATCACGATCGAACATCGCGTTGAATTCGGTACTGACGAATTCGCGCAGGGCGACGCGGTCTTTGGTGAATTCGACACGACGTTTCTCCAGCGTGGTGAGGACGCGCTGGCTGTTGTTGAGGACGAGCTGGCTCGGCGTGCCCTGCATCATCGCCGACGGTGTCGCCGGGCGCTGCGTCTGGGCGAAGGCGGGGACCACCGTGGCGAACACGACAGCGCCGATGAGCATGGGGAGAAGGCGTTTTTTCATGGTCATGGGGTTGGGGCTTGTTCTGTGGGGGAATTTTCGGAAGAAGCATTGGAAGCACCGGCGTCCGGTTTGGATCCGCCGCCGAAGATGTACTTGCCAACCATCTGGATCAGATCGACGGCCGGCGTCGTGAAGGCGATCTCTTCGCCCGGCTTCAGCACTTCCATGTCGCCGCCGGGCTGCAGGCCGATGTAGCTTTCGCCCAACAGGCCGCCGGTGAGGATGCTGGCCGAGGTGTCGCTCGACAGATCGGAGTAGCGGCTGTCGATGCTGATGGTGACCAGGGCATCGAGGCGTTTTGGGTCGAGCTCGATGCGCTCAACCTTGCCGATGGGGACGCCACCGATCTTGACTGGCGCCATCGGCCGCAATTGGCCGAGATTGGTGAAGCGCGCCTTGAGCTCGTAGGTGTCTTCGCCGAAACCGAAGCGACCGTTGGTGGAGGCGATCGCCAGTACCAGCAGCGAGGCCAGGGCCAGCAGCAGAAAGGCGCCGACGGCGAATTCGAGGCGGGGGCCGCGTGCACTCATGAGTCAAAAGACCTTTGGAAAGAGATCGGGTTCATCGGGACAGGATTCACGGAAGCATGATTCACAGGAGCATGGTTCACAGGAGCATGAAGGGGATGAGTCATCGGAAAAGAAAGGCCGACATGACGAAATTGAACATCAGTACCAGTAGCGATGCGTTCACCACAGCGCGCGTGGTGGCCACTGAGGTGCCTTCGATGGTCGGTTCAGCATGGAAGCCCACGTACGAGGCGACCAGAGCGGCGGTACCGCCGAACACGGCCGATTTCATGAATGCCGGCAGGAAATCTTCATGGAAGTCGACGGCATCCTTCATCACCTGCCAGAAGCTGCCGTTGTCGATCCCCAGCACCTGCACTGCCTGGAACCAGCTGGCGGCGATGGCAAGGCTGCAGAAAAATGCGGTCAGCAGTGGCACGGTCAGTACCGCTGCCCAGAAGCGGGGGGCGACTGCTTTGCCGATCGGGTCGATCGCCATCAGGCCGAGTGCGGTGATCTGGTCGGTGGCGCGCATGAGGCCCAGTTCGGCGGCGATCGAGCTGCCGGCGCGACCGATGAACAGCAGCGCGGTCAATACCGGCCCCAGCTCGCGATAGAGGCCGAGCCCGATCAGGAAGCTGATCTGGTTGCCGGCACCGTAGGTCTGCAACGAGCGATAGCCAAGCAATGTCACAGAAAGTCCGACAAATGCACCACCAACAGCAATGATCGGCAGCGAACGCGCGCCGATCTTGTAGATTTCGCGGGTCAGTTCCTGCCAGAAATCCCGGTTCGGCTTCGTTGCACGGAAGACCGACAACGAAAACAGGCCGGCACGGCCAATACTGCGAACGGTTTCGGTGATGGCCATCACGCGGCCTCCGTGCGGGCGACGGCGTCGAAAGGAATCGGTCCGTCGGGCTCGCCATTCAGGAATTGCCGGATCAGAGGATCTTCGCTGGATTCCAGTTCGGACGGTGTGCCGTCGAAGACGATCTTCTGATTGGCGATCACTACCGCACGATCGGAAATGGGCAGGGTTTCATGGACATGATGGGTCACGATGATGCTGGTCAGGCCGAGGCTGTCGTTGAGCCGTGAAATCAGGCTCATGATCACACCGCTGGCAATGGGGTCGAGTCCGGTCAGGGGTTCGTCATAGATCATCAGCGGCGGGTCGAGTGCCAGTGCGCGTGCCAGTGCAACGCGCCGCGCCATACCGCCAGAGAGTTCGCGGGGATAGAGATCCGCCGTGGCGCGAAGTCCTACGGCATGCAGCTTCATTTCGACCAGATGGCGGATCACTTCCGCCGGCAGGTCGGTATGGGTCCGCAGCGGCAGGCCGACGTTCTCGGCTGCGGTGAGGTCCGTCAGCAGGCCGTTGCCCTGCAGCAGCACGCCGATGCTTTTGCGCAATTCCAGCAGCTCACGCTTGCGTTGCGGCACCTGCTGGCCGAGGACTTCAACCGTGCCGGCAGCGGGCTCCAGCTCACCAGTCAGCGCCGACAGCAGTGTCGACTTGCCGCAGCCGGACGGCCCGAGAATAGCTGTCACGCTGCCGCGCGGCACGCTGAGGTCGATATCGCGCAGGATCGTACGCGAGCCGCGATCGAGGCGGAGGCCGGTGACACGGACGGCGGCGGAGGCGTTGGACATCGAATCTCGAGCGGTAGGAAGGGATTGAGGGCCGAAAACCCGTTCAGGATGGCGGCTCCAGGCTGAATCCAGAAGGAGTGGCCGGCTTGTGGAACGGTTCCATACATGGTTCCACGATCGGGGATTGTCCCCCGGGCCGGGTGCGCTTGTCTGCGCTGCGGAACCAGTCGCAGTGTTCCATCGGGGTGTGGCGTGCAAGAGCATTGCACACAAGCATCGGGGAGTCGCCAGCGCCAGCCTGTGATGCATCCCGGGCTTGTGTCGACAGGGGTCTGCGGCGACCATGTGCCCTGCTGCCGAGCCGCGCAGCGCAGGAACAGGGGAGCCAAGGCTCGATGGAATTGCTGACATTGGAACATTTCGCCGGATGCGTGAATGAGACGTTCTCCGCTGCGCTCAACGATATGGATGTGGACTTCGTGCTGGTCGAAGCCCGTCCGTTGCCGACGAGGGCGGAGAGCGCGACGCGCCAGCCGTTCTCATTGTTGTTCCGCAATACCGCAGCCTTCCTGTTCCCGCAGCAGATCTATCCGATGCGGCATCCGCGCGTGGGCGAGGTCGGCATCTTCCTGGTGCCGGTAGCACAGGAGCAGGCGGGGTTTCTGTATCAGGCGGTCTTCAACTGATCCGACCAGGTCTTCGGGTCCGCCAACGCACAAACGACAGGCAAATTTCTTGATCGGGTTAGGGCGTGCTCCAGCACGCCGTTTTGTACGGGTTACAGGCTTTTCGCAAGGAACACGGCTTGACCCAGTCACAGATGGCCGAACGCGTCGGCGTTCACGTCTCGCAGTACAAGCGCTACGAGGCCGGCACTTCGCAACCGACGATCGAGGTCTTCCAGAGGATCGTAGTACCGATGAACGTCAGCGCTGATGCGCTGCTGTTCGACGACGAACGCGGGCCGGACAACACGCTGAGATTGCATTTCAAAGCCGTCCCCAAGCTCTCACCCGAAGAACAGGGCACCATCATCAGCGTTATCGACGGCTTGCTGCTGAAGCACGAAGCACAACGCTGGAGCCAGCCACGTAAGCGGCTCCCCGACAAGAGCACCGGCTAAAAACAAGAAGCCCGCGCAATGCGCGGGCTTCTTGTTTGATCGATCATTGGAAAATCAACCTGACTCCAATTCTTCCAAGAAAAATCGGATGAGCCGCGTAGGGCGTAACCGCCGAAGGCGATTACGCCATCACGACGCATCTGCCTTTTCGACATTCAATCGTGGTGGAATCGAAGAGACGGTGTAATCCGCTTCGCGGGTTACACCCTACGAATGCGTCTTACGGCCTTGCGCGATCAGCGCATGCGAGATCATCACGCCGTACAGATCCACCAGCGCAGATTCAATGTCACGCGTCGTCCTCTTACGGCCTTTCATTACGCCGCACGGCCATTGCGGCAGTTTTTCATTTCTCCATTTCTTTCAAGATCGCAGAAGCACGAACATTTCCTTGATCGGCAGATTTCTTCAGCCAGTACATAGCTCTTTTTCTTTCGAGCATGTTCTCTTCCAACATCATGACCATTCCCAAATTATACTGGGCAATTGGGTCTCCATTCTCAGCAGCTATCTGCTCCCAATAACGGCGCGACTTAGGTTCCTTAAGATACCTTTCAACGCATCGCATAGATGCTTTAGTGTCGCCAGCCAATGCGATTTCAAACGGACACTCATCAGATAACCTGACCTCTTTTGACCTATCACCTACCGATTGTGCTGCACACACATCACTAGGAGTGATAAATATAGATGTCAGCAAAACGAATTTTGGATTAAATAGTTTATTCATGGGCGATAAATTCTCCATTCAGCACCTTGAATTCGAATAGTTTTTCGGCTGTCGTAAGGATGATTTTTTCCAATGAATATTTCTCCATTTGAAGGATAACCAACCTCAAAAGGGGTTGCCTCAACAATCTGCCCAGAAGCTCTAGCAAGGTCGCTTGCAAAACTCCTTCCGTCGACCACTGCATTTCCAGCCTCACATGCTGCAATGCGAATTCTCTTATATTTTCCGCGCCTGTACTTTTCCTTGGGTAATCCCCCCGCTTTTAGCGGTCGTCAAAAGTGGAGCTATGCGGCAAGTGCCAATCTCTGCATCGGCGTGATGCCGCCGAGCGCCATGTTCGGGCGCTCATGGTTGTATGTCCAGAGCCAGCGGGTCGCCGACTCCTGAACCTGTTCGATCGATTTGAACAAGTGCTGATTCAACCAGCCGTAGCGAACCGTCCGGTTGTAGCGTTCCACATAGGCGTTCTGTTGCGGCTTGCCCGGCTGGATATGTTCGATCCGGATGCCTCGCTTTTCCGCCCATGCCAACAATGCGTGGCTGATGTACTCCGGACCGTTGTCGCAGCGAATCACCTTCGGCTGACCCCGCCATTCGATGATCCGCTCCAGTGACCGGATCACCCGTACCGACGGCAACGACAGATCGACTTCGATCCCAAGACCTTGACGGTTGAAGTCATCCAGCACGTTGAACAGCCGGAAGCTACGGCCATCGCTCAGCGCGTCGTGCATGAAGTCCATCGACCACACCTCGTTGATCCTTGCGGGTACACACAGTGGCTGCGGCACCTCCGCACAAGACGTTTCTTCGGCTTGATCCGCAGGTTCAACTCCAGCTCCCGGTAGATCCGGTACACCCGTTTGTGATTCCAACCGAACCGCTTCACGTTGCGCAGATATAGAAAACACAGACCGAATCCCCAGTCCCGGAAGACCGTCGTCAACCGCATCAGCCAGTCGGCGATCAACGCATCCTCGTCCGAACGCTTCGGCGCATACCGATACGCCGTCTCGCTCAGGGCGAACGTCACGCACGCATGCCGGATGCTGGTCCCGACCCTCCTGAACCACCGCATGGGCCATCTCGCGCCGCTGAGATGGCCTCACCACTTTTTTGCCAGTGCCTCCTTCAAGAGGTCGGCGCTGAGCTGGGCCTCGGCATACATCTTCTTCAGACGCCGGTTCTCGTCCTGCAGCTCCTTGAGTTGGCACATCATCGATGCGTCCATGCCGCCGAACTTGCTGCGCCACTTGTAGAAACAGGCCGAACTGATGCCGTGTTCCCGGCACAGCTCCGGGACAGGACTGCCGGCCTCGGCCTGCTTGAGAATCGCCAGGATCTGGCTGTCGGTAAAGCGTGATGTCTTCATGGAATCCTCCTCGGATCAGACTACGAGAAAATTCCACTTTTGAATCCCTCTAATCTGAGGGGGGATTACCCGGTTCGACTGCTCAGCTGTCCAGCGGTGTTGTACGTCGCGCTGGTAGTACCGGCAGGATCGCTCGTTGCCGTTACATGCCGATACAAACCTGTATCGAGTGTGTAGTGACGGAGCGCACCATTGGCGGTGAGGATAGTGGCTTGTGTGTTGCTGGGATAGCTTGCTGTCGTAACTTCCTCTGGTGTGCCGTGCACCGTGCTTGAGGTTACTCGCCCTAGTGAATCGTAGCCAAAAGTCGCATATCGCTGGGTAGATTCATTGATGATTCCAGTGAGATGGTGCACAAATTTTGGATCGACCAGATCCGTCTCGTGGTACAGATACCAACGAATGCCATAGCCATAATCGACCGTCGTCAGGTTCAAGTCCGTGTCATAGCCATAGTTCACCGAAACGCCATCTGGTTTGATGATTCGCGCTAGAAGATTGTTCTCGTATTCGAACTTCAGTTGGCGTCCTTGCGCATCGGTGACTGCCGTCAACAGGCCGCCGGTATAGCTGAGCAGGACATCGTTCTGTGGACTGTTCGGATTGCGTAATCCGATCAGCAGGCCATTGATGTCAAACTCGCGCAACTCACCGTCCGGCATGCGCAGCCGCCACATCACCGGGCCATCGTTGACCGCATCGATCACGCGATCCGTCGAGTTCTCGCCGCGATAGCGTCCACTACCGATATCGATGTAGGACTCGAAGTAGCCTTGATCATCGATTACGGCGACGGTGGGAAGGCCCACGAAGCCGGTGACACGATCGCTGTAGGTATGCGTCCAGTTCAGCGCAAACGCCGGGTTGTTCCGGAATTGACCAAGCGAATGGTAATACCTGGTGAAGGTGCGCCCGGCGAAGTCGAAATCGGGCTCCTGCCGCGCCTTTTCACCGGTGGCCGGGTAGATTGGGTTTGGACTGCCAGCGCAACTTGCGCATTGCTGCAATGGCCCGCTGATCACCGCTACCGTATTCAGTGTTTCTGGCTTGCAAACAGCACCATTTTCGCTCTCATAACCGAGGTCCGGTATGAAATTGCTTTGACACACGAAGGTGTCGTGGCGATACAGATACCAGGATTCCGTCTGGGACACCGGTTGTTGTGTAGCGGGGTCGATGCACTGGGCGTGGGTCTGGTAAGTCCGATATTGGCTGCCATAGCCCAGGCCCAATTTGATCAGGCCGCGTTGCGCATTGTTCGGGTCCTGCTGGATGAGGCCGAGTCCCCCTGCGTGGTCACTGAGAATCGTCGTGCCGGTGAGTGTGAAGCCTGCCAGCTCTGTCGCCAGCATGCGTTATTCCGCCTTGGTCACCAGGTCCGCTTCGTCTGCGCACCAGCCGGCATAGGCGATGTCTGGATCTTGACCTGATGGGTACATCCATAGCCACTGCTTGGCTCGCCGTTGACACCGTATGCCGCATACATGGTGTACCGGACGGATGGCGCACGATTGAGAATCTGATAGTAGAAGTTGACATTTGGCACAGAGGAGCTTGCGGTGATCAGGAATGCGCCAGGTGGATCGAAACGCTGTAGAAAAGGACCCGCGCCTTGAAAGGCCGAGTCATTGCGCATCGCCGTTTCAGCATCCTGTCGAGTATCTGAACACGAAAAATTAGTCGTGTCGCTATAGAGATAGCAGAAACGCGCGGGATCGAACGTATCTGCGGAAGCTTCCGTGCTGCCCGAAAGCCATGCCGCCAAGACGATCAGTGCCCCTGTGCAGAACTGCCGGAGCCACGGCTTGCGTCCCCGGTAAGCCAGGCGGGCCGTGCCGAGAGAATCGTTGGATTGGAGTTGGTGCTGCGGCATGTCCGCTTCCTTTGCGCTGTAAGGCGTGAGAATTCTCGAGGTCGCCAATATCTGGGGCTGCGATCTATGGGGATCGATGCAATTGTGGCCATCCGTGCCATGGTGATCATATGGCGGGACACTAAACTCCCAGATCGGTGCGGTCAATGAGTTTCAGCGGGTCAAAGAGTCTCTATTTCAGAGTGGTGCCGATGACGTCAGAGCTCAATTTTTGCCGAGAGTCCAACGCATATGTTGATAAGTGTCGAGTTTGTCACTGATCGCGAACCCAAGGCGTTCATATAGCCGTCGCGCGGCATGATTGTGGTTTGCTACATGCAGTTGCATGCCACGTCCAAACGCATGCGCTTCTCGCTGTGATGTTTCGATCAGCGCGCGGCCAAGTCCCTGCCCGCGCATGTCAGGGAACAGGCTGATGTCGACGATCAGATGATCGGGCGTCGTGCGCTGCAGGTAATAGCGCCCGACGGGCCCGCGCTCGACATGTTCGATCGCCATGAAGTCGCTGTCGCCGAAATACGCCATGTAATGCTTGTGCTGGAGCCCGAATTGCTGGTCGAGAAAACTCCGCTTGGCGATCTCAGGCCATGGCACTTGCGCCATTTCCTCAGCACGCGTCGTTGCATAGAGGTCACGCAGCCACGGGAAATCGTCATCGTGGAGTGCGCGCAATGAAAACCCGCGCCCGGTGAGGGGCGCGGGGGTCTGCATGCGGTCGGCGCGTTCCGGTGGGAACGGCGCCGGCGACTGTGGCACTTCGGCCATCATGTCACTGACGCGCTGGGTAAATGCCTTGCAAAGCAATACTGAAATTCACACCAAGGTAAGGCTGCTGATTTTCATGCGGCAACCCCCCGCCCTGGCTGGGCGAGATCATGTTCGGTGCGAATTGGGTATTGATCGGCGCAGTGATGTAGGGCCTCGGTGCGCCAGCCGTCAGCAGTGTGAGTGCTGCACCATTGGTTGGCGATGCACTTCTATTTGAACTGTCGGGTGGGGCGAACGAGTTTACGCCGTGATTGTGTGCTGGGATCTGGCTGCTGTTGAGCGTGACCGTGTTGGTACCGAAGGTCTCACCGAGGCTGCGGGGCGTCAGCCCCGGGCCGGTACCCTGCTCACAGCCGGCGCGACCGGCAAAATTCGGCAGCTGGAAGGTGGTCTGGCCGTTGCCACCGTAGCTGGTGCCGAGCAGGGAAAAGAGCGCGGTATTCTGCGAGATCGGCAGTAAGGCGCCGTTGCAGAATGCCCATCCGCGTGGGCTGAAGTTGAAGCCGAACAGCTGGATTTCGCCGACAAAAGGTTGGGTCATGATCTGGTTCCTCCATTGGATGCCGCGCGGACTCGCGTATGCGATCGTGCTGCGGCTGCGCCGGCATGGCGCGGTGGGATGACGTTGCGGATACGCATCATGCTCATGACTGCGACGGGAATATCCCGTAAACCGCAATGCAGTACTGCACGGTCAATGTGGGCATGGTGTTGTCGTGTGCCTGACTGCCGGTGTTCTGGGTCGTCGATTGCGCGGACATGGCGATAGAAGTGGCGCCGGTCAGATCGGTGAGGTAGAAGGTGTCGCCGCTCACCGCGCCTGGTAACAGGGCGGCGCCAGGTGTCAAGGACGTTGCCAAGTTGGTTGTGGCAAGTGCCATGTGCGTGTGTGTAGGCATCTGGGTCGGCAGCACGGTAACGGTTTCGCTACCGCCGACCTGGCCAATGATGTAATTGCTCAGCCCCGACCCTTGGCCTTGATGGATGGGCAGGCGGCCGCGCAGGTCGGGTACGCCGAAGGTGGTTTGACCGTCGCCGCCGTAAGTCGTGCCGATCAATGCGTAAAGAGCGTCGTATTCAGAGATCGCCAGCAAGCTGCCGTTGCAGGCCTGCCAGCCCACTGGGGTGAAACCAAAGCCGAGCATGCGAATTTCGCCGATAAAAGGTTGGCTCATGAGACTGTGCTCCAGATAGTCGTAAAGTGCGGCGTCAGTGAACGGTCGCGCGTCATTGGGACGCGGCGAACTCGTCGAACTCGAGTGACGCCGTCAGTTGCGCGAAGGGAAAATGCCGCTCAGCGCGATGCAGAAGTTGATCGTGCTGTATGGCTGCAGGTTCGGATGCGGCTGACTGCTGCCGCTGGGGGCGATGGTCTGTGCATTCAGCGCGACGGTGGGGCCGCTGGCATTGGCGTAGAGATTGACTGCGGCGGACGCGTTGGTGCTGGTCGCAAAGACGTTTGCGCTTGGATTGCGGCCGTTGCCGGCCGTAGTCGATGCATTCATGGCATGCGTATGCGACGGCAGGTTGGTGGATAGCAGCGTGACGTTCTCGACACCGGCACGCTGACCGATCTGCACGCCAGGTGGCTGCCAGCCCGGATCGACCGAGCTCGGATAGCCGATCGGTGTGCGGCTGCGCAGATCCGGCAGCGCGAAGTTGGTGGTTCCGTTGCCGCCGAACTGGGTGCCCAGCAACGAGAACAAGGCCTGATTCTGGTTGATCGGCAGCAACTGGCCATTGCACTGCGCAAAAAACCTGGGCGCGAAGCTGAAGCCGGCCATCATGATCTGACCGATGAATTTTTCGCTCATCGAATTATCCTCCCCTTGGATGTTAGGCGTGACGCCTTGTGCGCCGCGCGGGGGATACTGTGAACCTGTCCGGGCGAGGCGACAAGCATCTGGCTTATTGCCAGCAATGCCTGAAGGGCACGCCGTCGGTGCTGGATTGCCCCCTCGCTTCCCCTATGTGGCTATTCCTGTTTCAATAGCTGTGTACCACGTTCCGGGGGAGGCGTGCGTTGGCCTGTTCCTGGCCCTAACGCCGTTACTCCAATCACGAAAGTGCGTGGATTGCCAACGGCCCTGCGGTTTATAGGGCCGACATTCAGGGGAATAGGGAAATGAAGCAGCTCTCAGCCATCCGTACGCGTTCGTCGCGCTTGGTCGCGTTCTTTCTTGTACATATGCTGCTTTGCGGCATCGTGCTGTGGCCCGCATTAGCCTCGGCAGCGACATCCCCGTACTGCCCAACACAGAGCCTGACGGTCACCAGCGGTGGGTCCGTCACTTCGATAAATCTGTCAGCCTGCGATGGCCCGCTCAACATCGGCATGGCACCTGTGTTTCCCAACGGCAACCCCTTCACGACTGCCCATGGCACGGTCACAATTACGCCGGGAATCAATGGTGGGAATCAGTTCGCCACGTATGCTCACAACGGCGATTCGGCGACCTTCGACACATTCCAGCTTGAAGATGAGAACGGCGATACGCTGACCTTCAACGTCACGATCAGCCCGCCAACCTCCCCGATTACGGTCTCTCCAGCTTCCCTGCCTGCATTGACCGCCGGCAGCCCCTTCAGCCAGACACTGACCTCGGCCGGGGGTATTGCGCCTTACGTTTACACGCTACAGAGCGGCGCCCTGCCGGTCGGCCTGACCCTCTCCAGTGGCGGTGTGATCAGCGGTACTCCGACCCAGCGCGGCCCCTACAGTTTCGTCGTCCGTTCGACCGACAACATTCTCCAGTCCGTCGACAAGGGCTACACCGGCACGGTGCAGAACCCGACTCTCAGCATCACCCCGGCTGTTGCCACGGCCATCCAAGGCATTGCGTTCTCGCAGACCGTCACCGCATCCGGTGGCGTTGCGCCGCACACGTATCTGCTCGAAACGGGCACATTCCCGGTGGGCATCAGTATTTCCAGCGCCGGTGTGATCAGCGGCACCACCGCCGCCGCGCCGGGCAGCTACCCGGTCACCTTGCGCGTCACCGATGCCAGCACCGGCCCGGGCAGCTATGCCGAGCTGGAGAGTTTCACGCTGACCATCAGCCCGCCGCCGTCTGTGTCCATTGCCGTTGCGCCTGCCAGCGTGTCCGAAGATGGCGCGACCAATCTGGTCTTCACCGTCACCCGCAGCCTGAATTTGTCCTCGCCGACGGTGGTCAACATCACCACGGGAGGTACCGCTGTCTCTGGTACTGACTACTCGGGTGGCGTCGCCACGGTCACCATCCCGGCCGGCGCGACCACCGCGACCATCACCATCGACCCGACTGTCGACAGTACGGTGGAAGCAGACGAAACCGTCATCCTTACCGTAGCCCCCGGCGCCGGTTACACCGTCGGTACGCCGTCCAGCGCCACCGGCACGATTCTCAACGATGACGTGCCGACCGCGTCGATTTCGGTGGCGCCTGCCGCCGTGGCCGAAGACGGTGCTGCGAACCTCGTCTACACCGTCACCCTCAACCAGGCGTCGTTGAGTTCGACTTCGGTGAACTTCACCGTCGGCGGCACCGCGACCTCGGGCACCGACTACGCGGCCGTGACCTCGCCGCTGGTGATCCCAGCCGGTAGCACCACCGGCACGATCACGGTCAACCCGACGGCCGATGCCACCATCGAAGCCGACGAGACGGTGATCCTCACCCTCGCCGCCGGTGCGGGTTACTCCGTCGGCGCACCGGCCAGCGCGACCGGCACGATCCTCAACGACGATCTGCCGAACCTGACCATCAATGACGTCACGGCGTCGGAAGGCAACGCCGGCATCACGAACTTCACGTTCACAGTCAGCCTGAGCGCTCCGGCTGGCCCGACCGGCGTCACTTTCGACATCGCCACCGCCAATGGCACCGCCACTGCCGGCGTCGATTATGTTGCCAACAGCCTCACCGCCCAGACCATTCCGGCCGGCAGCAGCACCTATACCTTCACCGTCCTGGTGAACGGCGACACGCTCAATGAGCCGACCGAAACATTCTTCGTCAATGTCACCAACGTGATCAACGCGATCGTGGTCGACGGCCAGGGCGTGGGCACCATCACCAACGACGACCCGCTGCCGTCGCTGTCGATCAATGACGTGACCGTGGTCGAAGGCAACAGCGGTACGGTCAATGCCGTGTTCACGGTGACCTTGAGTGCAGCCAGCGGCCAGACCGTGGGTGTTAACTACGCCACCGCCGACGGCACCGCCACTCAGCCGGCCGACTACACCAGCACCAGCGGCGCACTGACGTTCACGCCGGGCCAGACCACCCGCACCATTACTGTGCCGGTGATCGGCGAAACCGTGCCCGAGGCGAACGAGACCTTCTTCGTCAACCTCAGCGGTGCGACCAACGCGACCATCGCCGACAACCAGGGGCTGGGCACGATCACCAACGATGACGTGCCGGTGACGGTCAGCCCGGCAAGCTTGTCGAACGGCACCGTGGCCGCGGCCTACAACCAGACACTTACCGCCAGCGGCGGCGTGTCGCCCTATACCTTTACGGTGACGGCAGGTGCGTTGCCTGCGGGCCTGACGTTGTCGTCGGGTGGCTCGCTCACCGGTACGCCGACAGCGGGCGGTACCTTCAGCTTCACCGTCACCGCGACCGACAGCAGTCCGTTCCCGGGTCCGTTCTCGGGCAGCCAGGCGTACACAGTGGCCATCAACGCGCCGACGATCACCCTGCCGGCAATCACGCTGGCTGGTGGCACGCTCGGTGCGGCTTACTCGGCCGCGATCACGCCGGCATCAGGCGGTACTGCGCCTTACGCGTATGCCGTCACCAACGGCGCCTTGCCCGGTGGTCTGACCCTCAACACTGCGACCGGCGCCATCACCGGTACGCCGAGTGCGGTCGGCACGTTCTTCTTCGATATCACTGCGACCGACAGCAGCACAGGCACCGGCCCGTACACCGCCACGCAGAGTTATTCGATCGATGTGATCGACATTCCGCCGGTCGCGAACGCGGTGTCGCTCACGGTTGCCTACAACAGCGGCGCGACCCCGGTGCCGCTGAACATCACCGGCGGTACGCCTACCTCGGTCCTGATCGGGACGCCGTCCAGCAACGGCACCGAAATCCCGAGCGGCATCACCATTACTTATCAGCCGAACCCGGGTTTCGCTGGCACCGACAGCTTCACCTACCTCGCGTCGAACAGTGGCGGCACTTCGGCGCCGGCCACGGTCACGATCACGGTCAGTGATCCGGTCATCACCATCACCCCGAGCGGCGGTTTCGCAGCCACCGTCGGTTCGCCGTATTCGCAGACCTTCACTTGGGCGGGTGGTGCGGCGCCATACAGTGCCTTCCAGGTCACCAACCTGCCGGCAGGGCTGTCGATCACCGGCAGCACCGCGAACAGCGTGACGATCTCAGGTACGCCGACCCAAGCCGGCAGCTTCTCGCTGAACGCTTCGGCCACTGACAGCAGCACCGGCAACGGTCCGTACACGGTCGGCCAGGCGTTCACGTTGACCGTTGCGGCGCCGACGCTCGCATTGGCGCCTGCGGCCACGACCTTCACCGCAACCTACGGTGCGCCGTATTCACAGGCGTTCACCGCCAGTGGCGGCATCGGTCCGTACACCTACGCGCAGACCGGCACATTGCCGCCGGGCGTGAGCTTCAGTGGCAATACCGTGTCCGGTACACCCACCGCGCCGGGCAGCTACAGCTTCACGATCACTGCCACCGATAGCGGTTCGACCGGCACCGGTTCGCCGTTCACCATCGCGCAGAGCTACACGATCAACGTGCCGTCGCCGACCATCGTGGTGAATCCGGCGACGTTGCCCAATCCGACCATTGCAGTCGCTTACAGCCAGAACCTCACCGCCACCGGCGGCGTGGCGGCCTACGGCTTCGCGATCACGGCGGGCGCCTTGCCCACCGGCATCACGTTGAGTGGTAGCGGCGTTCTGGCGGGCACCAGCAACGAAGTGGGAACGTTCAACTTCACGGTGACCGCCACCGACGTGAACGGCCAAAACGGCAGCCGCGCTTACACGGTGACCATCGCCGCGCCGGCCCTGACGCTCACGCCGGCAGCGGGTACGTTGACTGCGACCTATGCAGCGCCGTACACGCAGGCCTTCACTGCAGGCGGCAGCCCGGGTCCCTACAACTACGTCTTGACTGGTGCGCTGCCTGCTGGCGTCACCTTCTCAGGCAACACGCTGGCGGGTACGCCGACAGCGCCGGGCAGCTATCCGATCAGCGTGACCGCGACCGACACGTCTCTCACAGGTGCCGGTGCGCCCTTCTCGATCACGCAGAACTACACCTTGAGTGTGCCGGCACCGACGATCGTCATCACCCCGGCCACGTTGCCCAACACCACTGCGGGCTTGGCCTACAGTCAGGCGATCAGTGCCAGTGGTGGTGCCGCGCCATACACCTTCACGGTGACCGCAGGTGCGTTGCCGACGGGTCTGTCCTTGGGCTCGGGCGGCGCGTTGTCGGGTTCCACAACGGCATCGGGCACGTTCAACTTCACGGTGACCGCGACCGACGTGAACGGCCAGAACGTCAGCCAGGCCTACACGGTGGTGGTGGCTGTGCCGACGGTCACGCTGACCCCGGCCACGTTGCCTGGTGGTACCGCCGGGACCGCTTACACCCAGGTGCTGACGATCAGTGGCGGCATTGCGCCGTACACCGTGACTCAGACCGGTGCGCTGCCGGCCGGTATCACGTTCAACACCGGCACCCGCACCTTCAGCGGTACGCCGACGCAGTCGGGCACGTTCAATATCAGTGTGACCGTCACCGACAGCACCGGTGGTACCGCTGCCACAGTGACCAACAACTACACGCTGACCATCGTTGTGCCGACGCTGACGTTGACGCCTGCGACGGTGCCGGGCGGTACCGCAGGTGTGGCGTACAGCCAGACCTTCGTCGCCAGTGGCGGTATCGCGCCGTACGCCTACACCCTGAGTGCGGGTGCGTTGCCTGCGGGCCTGACGCTCAACGCTGCAGGCGCATTGAGCGGCACGCCGACGGTAGCGGGCACCTTCAACTTCAGCGTGACCGCGACCGACAGCACCACCGGTACGGCGGCGACGGCGACCATCGCCTACACGCTGACACTGTCGGCGCCGACGATCGTCATCAATCCGGCCACGTTGCCCAACAGCGTCCAGCAGCTGCCGTACAACCAGGCGCTGACCGCGACCGGAGGCACCGCACCGTATACGTTCGCAGTCACCGCCGGTGCGCTGCCGGCAGGCCTGACGTTGAGCTCCGCCGGCGCCCTCAGTGGTACGCCGACGATCTCGGGCCTGTTCAACTTCACGGTTACTGCGACTGACGCGCTGAGCTTCACCGGTATACGGGTCTACGCGTTGACGGTTGTCGACCGCCCCGATCCGTCGAAGGATCCGGAAGTGCGCGGCCTGCTGGAAGCACAGGCGGATGCCACACGCCGATTCGCGACCACGCAGATCAACAACTTCCAGCAGCGCTTGGAGCGGTTGCATGGCGCCGGCCAGGACGGTGGCTTCAACGGTGGCCTGAGCGTGGCCTATGACCAGTACTGCCCGGAGATCGTCGGTGCGATGCCCGGCCGGCGTTGTGATCGCCAGAATGCGGGCGGCGTGGCAGGGACAGGCATGGCCGAGATGGCCGGGCAGAACAATGCACGCGGTGGCGACGGCAACAACGCGTTCGGGATCTGGACAGCGGGTACGATCCGCTCCGGCAACCACGACGGTCGCAACGGCAGTGCGAACGTTGACTTCGAGACTGATGGCGTCAGCTTCGGTATCGACTACCGGCTCAGCGATGCCGTGGCGATCGGTGGCGGTGTGGGTTACGGCCGCGACGACAGCGACATCGGTGACAACGGCAGCCGCAGCGAGGGCAATGCCTACACCTTCGCGCTCTACGGCAGCTACAGCCCGGGCGAGGTGTTCTTCCTCGACGGCGTGTGGGGTTACCAGTCGCTGGACTACAGCCAGCGCAGGTTCGTTACCAGCAACGGTAATTTCGTCAACGGTAGCCGCAACGGTTCGCAGTGGTTCGGTTCGGTGTCGGTGGGCGCGGATCTGCAGAAGGGCAGCTGGCAGTTCACGCCTTATCTGCGCGGCGATGTGGCCCGTGCACGCCTGAATGGCTTCACCGAGCATGGTGATGCGATCTTCTCGCTGCGTTACAGCGCACTGGATGTGAACACCGATACCGGCAACGCGGGTATCCGCATCGATTACCGTCGGGCAATGAGCTGGGGCATGTTCTCGCCGCAGTTCCGGGTCGAATACCAGCACGACTTCAAGGGCAATGGTGCGCAGACGCTGCGTTATGCGGACCTGCCGGCGGGGCCGTTCTATCGCGCCGACCTCAATAACTTCGATCGCACCCGACTGATGCTGGGCTTGGGTATGTTGTTCAACTTCGACAACGACTGGTCGTTCAAGGTCGACTACCGCGGCCTGATCGGCAGCGGTGACGACACTGATCACGGTCTGCAGATCAACGTTGACAAGAAGTTCTGATCGTAACTGCCACGAGTAATGCGATTCACAAGCGCCGCTGGTCATCCAGCGGCGCTTTTTTTGTCGGCGGCGCAAACAGACATCAGGTTCTGCTGCGAACGCTGCAGTCGCGGGAAATGCGACCATTGCATGATCGAATGGTGACGTGGTTAGGGAGTTTTTCGTGCAAAGGGCGTTAGTGCTCGGCCCGCTTCGCAAACATTGATGTTGGGAGCAGACATATGCAAACAGAAGTCTTCATGCGCGCGAGCACGGCACGCGTTGCCTTTGGATTTCTCCTCTCGCCGTTCATCCGATGGTTGGCGGTGCAAGCGGTCACCGTCTTTGTGTTGCTGTCGTTCGCCACGTTGTGGCCGGCGGTGGCGGCTGCGCAGGTGAGGCTGACAGTCGATGATGTTTCCCTCGATGAAGGCTCGGCCGGCATCACTGAATTCCGATTCACGATCGCGCTCGATGCGCCTGCGCCTGCAGGCGGAGTGACATTCGACATCATGGCCAGCGACGACACTGCCGATGGCAGTGATTACGCTTCGGGGACAGTGCAAACCGGGGTAACGATCGCGGAAGGACAGACGGCTTATGTTTTCGAGATCTATGTCTACGGCGACGAGGACTACGAGCCCGACGAGACGTTCTTTGTCGAGGTCAGCAATGTGACTGGCGCCGATGTCGCGGATGGTCTCGGTGTCGGAACGATCCATAATGACGAAACCACGCCTGCAGTCAGAGCCATCGATCAGTGGGTCGTGGAGGGTGACAGCGGAGTCACGACGGTTGCTGTTGAAGTGGTGCTGAGCTACCCGAGTACAGACACAGTGAGCGTCGATTACGCCACCCTGGATAATTCGGCGAGGGCGCCCGAGGACTACGAATCGCGATCCGGAACGCTGGTGTTCGCGCCCGGCCAGACTCGGCAGACGGTCGATCTGCAGATCAATGGCGATACCGACGACGAGCGCACCGAGACCTTTGAACTGGGCCTGTCCAACGTGGTGGGTGGAACCAACGGTGGCAGTGCCATTGTCCGGATCGTCAGCGATGACAGCTCGCGCGCAGGTATTGTTCCTGCGACCTTACCCGACGGCCTGCTCGGCGAGCGCTACGATCAGATCTTGTATCTCAACGATGGCTCTGCAGCCGAGTTCACGATCAGCTCCGGCGTCCTGCCTCCCGGCATCCAACTGGAGCTGTCCAACAATCGTTACTATCTGCTTGGAGAGCCAACCGTAAGCGGTACCTACGATTTCTCGGTGACCGCCAGCAGAGGGCCGCTAGCCGATGGTGATGTGATGGCGTATCGCAGCTACACGCTGACGATACGCGCGACGACACCGGAGCCGCTGGTACTGCCGCCCACCATATTTGCGCCAACGCCCTTCGGCAACGCGTTCTACGATGTCCCCCTCAATCCTGCCACCGGCGGAAACCCGCCATACCGTTATGCGCTGACAGGCGGCGCGTTGCCGCCCGGACTCAGCGTGAGCGAAACCGGCAAGATCAACGGCATTTCGCAGGGTTCGGGCACGTTCGAATTCACGGTAACCGTGACCGACAGCAGTCCCGGCGAAGGGCCTTATAGTGCGAGCCGCAGCTACACCCTGATCGCTGAGCCGCCTGAACTCAGCTTGGGCACGGACTACGGCCTGGAAGGCGTTGCAGGTTCCGCGCTCGACGAATCGGTCATCGTGTCCGGTGGCACTGCTCCGTACAGTGTCACGCTGAGCGCCGGCAGATTGCCGGCCGGGCTGTCGTTGACTGAGGATTCCAGGATCAGCGGCACGCCAACCGAAGCGGGTAGCTTCCCGATCACGTTGACGGCGACCGACAGCACCCAGATCGTGCCCGCGACCGTGAATGCAGATTTTGTCGTGACGATCAGTTCGCCCCAGTTGAGTGTGTCGAGTAACGGGCAGGATGGGGTATTGAATGTGCCTTATTCCGACCGGATCGTGGTCGAAGGCGGCATTGCGCCCTATCGATTCTCGCTCAGCGGCGCGCTGGCTTCCGGTGTGCAACTGGACCCGGAGACCGGCGTCATCGATGGCACGCCTACTGAACTGGGCGACTTCAACGTCAGCATCACCGTGGTCGATAGCACCGTCGGCATCCCGGGCACGCTCACTAGCCCCTACCGACTGACGATCAACGGCCCGACCCTGCAGATGACGCCAGCGGCAGGTGGGTTGCCTGTCGGCACCGCAGGCGTGGGATATCGGCAAGCCTTCATCGCGTCTGGCGGCATCGGGCCGTATCGCTACAGCATCGGACAGGGGAGCGGCTTGCCGTCAGAGTTGCAGTTCGATGTCTCCGGCATCTTGATCGGTACACCGACTGCGGCAGGAACATACGAGTTCAACGTCACTGCGGTTGACGAGAGCGACTCGGGTCTGGGCCCGGTGACGCAGACCTACCGCCTGACCATTCTGGCGCCAGAGATCAGAGTCGTTCCGCCGATCCTGCCCAATGCCACGCGCGCCATGCCTTACAGTCAGAGTCTGGTCGCAAACGGCGGCACCGCCCCCTATGCGTTCGCGATCACCTACGGCGTTCTGCCGCAGGGGCTCGAACTGACACCGGCCGGTGTGCTGGCGGGCACCCCGAGCACCGCAGGCAATACCCTTTTCGTCGTGACCGCGACCGATGCACTGGGGTTCACAGGTGCAGTGATCTACGACATGGCGGTACTCGAGGCGCCGCTACAGGCCATGAACGACACTGCGACCGCAATCGCGGGGACGCCGGTGACGATCGCGGTCACCGCGAACGATGCCGGTCCGTTCGCATCCATCGCGATCGCGGCAGCACCCGGCAACGGGACTGCAGTGGTGTCGGGCTTCGACGTGGTGTACACCGCGAACCCGGACTTCGTGGGCACCGACAGCTTCAGCTATGCGCTGTCTGGCCCGGGCGGCAATGCGGAGGCCACGGTGACGGTGACTGTGGGTGCGATTCCGGTCGCCCGCTCTCGCAGCCGGTATGCGGTCGCGGGCACGCCGATCGATGTCGATGTGACCGAGGACGCGACCGGTGGCCCGTTCACGGCGGCGACGCTGCTGACGATCGTTCCGGCGAACTCGGGTACGGCGGATATCGCGCAGGTGGGCAGCGGCGCGAACGCACGTTACGTCATGACTTATTTTCCGCTGCCGAATTACGCGGGCACAGCGGAGGTGACCTTCACTGTCGACAACGGCTTCGCGACCTCGGCGGTGGCGACGATAGCCTTCGATATCGCGCCACGCCCTGATCCGCCGATCACGCCTCCCGAAGTCGCCGCAGCGCTCGGCGAACAGCCGGAAGCAGAGCAGAGCGTGAATGCGAATCCATCCCCCGTCGCCCGCTCGCGTTCGGTTGATGCCATCGAGGGCGTGCCGATCGTGGTTGAATTGACCGAAGGCGCAACCGGTGGCCCGTTCACGGCGGCGACGCTGGTGGCGTTGATCCCCTCGACTTCTGGCACCGCCAGCATCGTGCAGCTCGGCAGCGGTGCCAGTGCGCGCTATGGGCTGTCGTACACACCTACAGCCACGTACGTCGGCGCAGCGACGGTGATGTTCACGCTTGACAATGCCTTCGCCGCTTCGGCTGAGGCGACGATCAGCTTTGATGTCGCGCCGCGTCCGGATCCATCAGGGGATGCCGAACTGCGCGGGCAGCTGAATGCGCAGGTCGAATCCGCACAACGTTTCTCCAATGCACAGATCAGCAATTTCCAGCAGCGCATGGAGCGCATGCACGGCGCTGGCGAGGCGAGGGGTTTCTCGAACGGTCTGAGGGTGGCTGGTGAGGCGTATTGCCCACAGCAGCTCGGGGCGATCCCCGGCCGACGCTGCGGGCGTCGCGTGGACGAGACAGGCGACGCCGACATGCCTCAAACACGCAGGGAAGATAGCAAAGCCGCGTTCGGTGTCTGGACCAGCGGCATGATCCGTTCTGGTAATCAGGATGGTCGCAACGGCGACGCAAATATCGATTTTGAGACCGATGGCGTGAGCGTGGGCGCGGACTATCACCTCGACGATGCATTCGCATTCGGTGGTGGACTGGGCTATGGCCGTGACGAAAGTGATATTGGCGACAACGGCAGCCGTGACGAAGCAGACGCGTTTACGCTGGCATTGTATGCAAGCTACAGCCCGGGCCAGCGCTGGTTCGTGGATATGCTGGTCGGCTACCAGTCGCTGGGATATGAGTTGCGCCGCCATATCGAGGCCAACGACAGTCTCGTGTACGGCAGTCGCGACGGTGCGCAATGGTTCGCCTCGGTGTCGACTGGCGCGGACATCCCACGCGGGAACTGGCAGTTCACGCCGTACGCGCGCGTGGATCTGGCGCGGGCGACGCTGGACGGTTATTCCGAAACCGGCGACCCGCTGTACGCGTTGGCCTATGACGAAATCGACGTGGAGACATCGACAGGCAATGCGGGGTTGCGCATCGACTATCGCCGCGAGATGGACTGGGGCGCGTTCTCGCCGCAGTTCCGTCTGGAATACCAGCGCGACTTCAAGGGCAATGGCACGCAGACGCTGCGTTATGCGGACTTGCCTGCGGGGCCGTTCTATCGCGCCGACCTCAACAACTTCGATCGCACCCGACTAATGCTGGGCTTGGGTGTGTTGTTCGATCGGGACAATGATTGGTCATTCAAGGTCGACTATCGCGGGTTGATCGGCAGCGGCGGCGATCGTGATCATGGCCTTCAGATCAACATTGACAGGAAGTTCTGAAAATCCGGTTCAATGAAGCACGGCTTGAGCGCCGCTGGTCATCCAGCGGCGCTTTGGCTGTCGCTTTCCAGGCATGCGCGGTGCTGTACCGCCGCTGTTCTGCAGATGCGATGCAGTGACTCGCAGACATGCCGTGCGGCGCTGCCATCGAGCCGTACACTGCGCGCTCCTTCCCCCGGTGAGCTGACACGTATGTCTCTCTCGATCCACACCGTTGTTGTTCCTCCCGCGCTGCGTGCGCTGACCCAATTGCGACAGATTCTGGCCAAAGGCGCAGCCCATGCTGAAGCCAATGGCTGGGATCCCGCCGTGCTGCTGGGGATGCGTCTCTCGCCTGACATGTTTCCGTTGACGCGACAGGTGCAGATCGCGAGCGATATCGCGAAGAATGCAGTGGCGCGTCTCACTGCCACCGAAGCGCCCAAGTTCGAGGACAACGAAACCACGTTCGCGGAACTCGATGCGCGGCTGCAGCGTGCCATCGAATACATCGAATCTGTTCCGGCGGACGCTTTCGCGGGTGCCGAAACCCGCGCGATCACAGTGCCGCTCCGGTCAGGCGATCTGCGCTTCGAGGGCAGCGGCTACGTGTTCGAATTCGTGCTGCCGAACGTCTATTTCCACAGCGCCATCACCTACGCGCTGCTGCGGCACGCAGGTGTCCAGCTGGGCAAGGCCGATTACATCGGCCCGCCGCCCGCGCAGGGCTGACGCTGCGCAGATACGGCGCACGGAAATGGTAAGGGGAGGCGTCTGCATGACGTCTCCGGCATCATGTCACCGATGCCGACCGCCTCCGCCCGCTTTCAACTGATCTCCGGCAACCGCCTCGACCGCCTGGCGGCGCATCTCGGTGCGCGGCTTGCATCCCCGCCAGACCCCGACTCGCTGGCGCCGGATGTCGTGCTGATCCCGCAGCCGACGCTGCGGCATTGGCTGCAGCAGGCGCTCGCCGAGCAATACGGCATCGCAGCGAATCTCGACATCTGTACGCCGTCGGAATTCGTCTGGCGGCTGTTGCGCAGTGCGCAATCGGCTCTGCCGGATGCGTCGCCGTGGGATCGGGAACACCTGCGTTGGCAGCTGTATGCCCTGCTCGACGGCAACGGAGTGAATCTGCCGTCGGCTGTGCGCCAGCATCTGCAGCGCGCCGCGGGCGATGATGTGGATGCAAGCGCGCATGCGCATGCACGCTATGGTCTCGCGGACGCACTCGCGGGTGCGTACGACAAATATCAGGCTTACCGACGCGATTGGCTCCAGGCATGGGAGCGCAACGACCCTGCGACCCGCGACGATTGGCAGGCGCAACTGTGGCGTGCCTTGCGCCAGCGTCTGCGTGGGTCGCCGAATCGCGCCGTCTTGCTGGCCGGTTGGCTGGCGCAGCACGACTGCGAGGCCGAGACCTTCGCGGGGCACGCACCTCCCGGGTTGCCGCCGCGTGTCGCGGCATTCGGCACCATTCACGTTTCGCCGGATGTCCTGCACCTGCTGGCGGTGGTCGGCCAATGGGTCGAACTAGATTTCTATCTGCCGACGCCTTCGGCCGAATACTGGGGCGATGTCGAATCGCTGCGCGAGCGTCTGCGTCGCGATGGCGTCGCGGCGTTGCCGACGGCACTGGCCGATGCCGAGCGCGACAACCCGCTGCTGA
>JBGSID010000170.1:0-6912 GCA_041751895.1 Lysobacteraceae bacterium
AGTGTCCCAGCGCCGGCCACCGGCTCGAGCAGGTCCGCGATGTAGCCGAGTTCTTTCTGGCGCGCGAGCGCGCGCTGGTGGGCGGCCATGCGTTCGGCGCGACCGGTCGGTCCGAACAGGCTCTCAAGGTCACTGGCGAGCACGATGGCCGATTCGGCGATGGTCGGGTCGAAGGCGGGTTGCGTTGCGTAACTGTCGGCCCACGCCGTGACCCGCGAGATCGTCTCGATCGATGGCCGTGTGTGCACTTCGACCCGCAGCCTGGAAAAGCTGGGTTCGCGTTCGGCGATGTCCTGGGCAAGGCGACGGGTCGCGCGGGTGAGGTCGGTGTCGGTACCGTGGGGGAGGGCAGCGGCGAGTTCCCGCGCCAGCAGGTAGTTGCGCGCTACCCACGCGCCATCATCGAGGAGCGTCAGCAGCAGGGCTCGGCCAGCCCGCTCTTCGTCTTCGATCTGCACCCGGCCACGGTAGTCGCGCGCGCGCCGGAGCACCCAGCCGTCCTGGGTATCGACGAGGAACTTCTCGATCGGCAATTCGCGCATGCGCGCGTGGCGCGCCGCTGGATCCCACAGTTCTTCGAGGGGCAGGTTGGCGATGATGGTGCCGACGTGAAATCCCAACGTGGCGAGCCGGCGCCGGTCGGCGGAATAGTCCGCGTACTGGAGACCGCCGCCGAACTCCTTACACGCGAATGGTTGTGGGTCGCGCACCGAGCCGTCGTTGCAGAACCAGCGAATGCGGCTATAAGGACCGCGCGGTTCGATCTTCATGCGCTCGATGATCTTGCGTGCCTGGGCGACCTCGGCTTCGGTGGGCGGATTGGCTGCGTCGGCGTGCGCGCCGACCGTCGCGAGCGCGAACGCGATCAGGCAAATGCCGGTCCATAGACGACATTGCTGGCGGTTCGGTGCTGTGATCAAATGCGCGGCCCTTATCGCTGCGGCACGGCCTTTAGCTGCGCCGTTAGTGACGGCACAGCGAAAGTCATCCGTCACTCTGGGTTTTTGAAAGATGGATTTCAGCAAGCCCGCCATGATACACGCGCTCACCATCGCCGCTGCCGTTCACGTGTAAGTGGCGAATCCCGAACTGCCGGCTTCGCGTCATCCGCTCGACCGCTTTCTGAGGTTGTTTGCGCCTGTCGGCGCGCAGGAAGGCGTGACCAGCATGCTGCTGCTCGCCAACATTTTCCTCGTGCTGATGGCGTACTACTTCGTCAAACCGGTACGCGAAGGTTGGTTGTCGGTCGCGGCGATCGAGGGGCTGTCCAAGATCGAAGTTAAGGCCTATTCGGCCTTCGCGCAGAGCATGCTGCTGATTGCGGTATTGCCGCTGTATGCATGGCTTGCCTCGGTGCTGCCACGACGGACGCTGATCACTCGGGTCGGTGTTGGTTTCTGCCTGGCATTGGTGCTGTTCTGGACCTTGCAGCCGGGGGTGCTGGCGGTAGCGGACGCGGTCGTTGCGGTCGCCTTCTATCTGTTTGTCGGTATCTTCGGCGTCACGCTGGTTGCCCAGTTCTGGTCCTTCGCCAGCGACGTTTTTGGCGCCGAACGGGGCAAGCGGCTGTTCCCGCTGGTGGCAGTCGGGGCCGCTTCCGGGGCCACCGTCGGCTCGTGGGCAGGGGAGGCGATCGTCAGTTCCGGGCAGTGGGAGGCGGCGGATCTGTTGCTGCTGGCGGTGATTCCGCTGGGGCTTGCCATCTGGATCGGCCGGCTGACGGATCAGCGCGGGTCGGTTGGGGATCCGTCTGCTGCCACCCGAAACCGATGGTCCGAGCCTGCCGCGCCCCGCAACGAGGGCGGTTTTCAACTGATCGCGCAGCACCGCTATCTGGCCGGTATGGCCGCGCTCGTGCTGCTGTTCAACTGGGTAGTTGCCAGCGGTGACAACATCCTGTTCGCCGCCGTGCAGGAGGCGCTGGCGGCTGACCTGGCCAGTGCAGGGCACTCGAGCGACGCCTATGCCCGCGCGCTCAAGGATGCCACCACGGCCTTTTATGGTGACCTCTACTTCTGGGTTAACCTCATCGGCCTCTTGCTGCAGGCGTTCGTCGTATCGAGACTGGCGATGCTGGGTGGCCTGTCCCTGCTATTGCTGGCGACACCGATCATTTCCCTGGCCGCCTACGCCACCATGGCGCTGGCGCCGGTGCTATCGGTGCTGAAGGTCATGAAGGTGGCGGAAAATGCGGCCAACTATTCCGTAAACAACACCGCCCGGCATATGCTGTGGCTGCCGACCTCCAAAACCATGCTGTATCAGGCGAAACCGACCGTCGATACGCTGTTTGTCCGAATCGGTGACGGTCTGGCGGCACTGACTGTGCTGCTCGGCACACATTGGTGGGGGCTCGATGTGATCGAATATTTGCTGATCAACATCGTCATCGCGGTGGCCTGGCTATGTGTAGCGGCGTATCTGTCGATGGAACATCGGCGATGGGGTACGAGCGCGGGGGGCGCGTAGGGCGCAGTAATGAGTCCGGACTACAATTAGACGAAGTGGGTGGCAAACGTATGAAAGGGACACTTCTGCTGTTGCTCGGCCTATTCGCGCTGTCGCTGCCGTTGCAAGCGGGGGTGGACAGCACGTGGGGACATGAAACGCGTCCGCTCTACGACCTGGTGGATGCGGATCTGCAGGCGCAGCTGGAAGCCCGCATATTTGGCGACCCACATTGGGCGCGACTGGCCAAGGCGCAGAAACTGTCGGTCGGCGTTGTCGACCTCAATGGCGTGGAACCGCGCTTCGCGCGCATCAACGGCAACACCATGATGTATGCCGCGAGCCTCCCAAAGATCGCGATTCTGCTGGCCGCGTACGTTGCGCTGGAAGATGGCTCGCTCGCCGATACGCCGGAGATCCGCAAGGACATGGCCGACATGATCCGTGTCTCGAGCAACCATGCCGCTACACGGATGATCGACCGCATTGGCATGAAGCGGATCGACGACATCCTGATGGACCCGAAGTACGGCTTTTACGACAAGACCCGCGGCGGCGGTCTGTGGGTGGGAAAGCGCTACGCAAAAGAGGGCAAGCGCATGGGCGATCCGATGCACGGCATCTCCCATGGCGCAACGGTGACCCAGGTGTGCCGCTTCTATTACGAACTGGCGGCCGGTGAACTGGTTGCGCCGCGCTGGACTGACGCCATGCTCGCGGATCTCGCCGATCCCGGCATCGACCACAAATTCGTACATCCCCTGAAACGTCTCGCGCCCGACGCGCAGCTGTATCGGAAGTCGGGCAGCTGGCGGACATGGCACTCGGATTCCGTGATGGTGCAGGGCACCGTGTGGCGCAACTACATTCTGGTTGCGATGGTCGAGAGCGCCGATGGCGAGCGCATCCTTCGCAGTCTCGTTCCCGCGGTCGAAACCGTGATTCAGCAAGGTCCCGTGTACATCGCGTCGCGCAGTTAGGCCGATTCAGGCCCGCCTGCGCTTTGGCGCGGCGCGGCCGTTGCTCGCCGCTCCGTTCAGCGTCACCTTCAGAAACTTGCCCGTGTGCGACTTCTTGTTGCGCGCTATCTCTTCCGGCGTGCCCTGAGCGACGATCTCACCGCCACCTGACCCGCCTTCGGGCCCCAGATCGATGATCCAGTCCGCCGTCTTGATGACGTCGAGGTTGTGCTCGATGACGACCACCGTGTTGCCCGCGTCGCGCAGTTGATGCAGCACGGCCAATAGCTGCGCGATGTCGTGAAAGTGCAGCCCCGTAGTGGGCTCATCGAGGATGTACAGCGTCTTGCCGGTGTCACGCTTGGACAGTTCACGCGACAGCTTCACGCGCTGCGCTTCACCGCCTGAGAGCGTCGTTGCGCTCTGACCAAGGCGGATATACGACAAACCCACATCCATCAGTGTCTTGAGTTTGCGTTCCAGCATCGGCACGGCCTCGAAGAACGCGTACGCATCTTCCACCGTCATCTCGAGCACTTCGTTGATGTTCTTGTCCTTGTAGCGCACATCCAGCGTCTCGCGGTTGTAGCGTTTGCCCTTGCACACGTCGCACGGCACGTAGATGTCCGGCAGGAAGTGCATTTCCACTTTGATCACGCCATCGCCCTGACAGGCCTCGCAGCGACCGCCCTTGACGTTGAAGCTGAATCGACCGGGCTGATAGCCGCGTGCGCGGGCTTCCTGGGTCTGCGCAAACAGTTCGCGCATCGGCGTAAACAGCCCGGTGTACGTGGCGGGGTTGGACCGTGGTGTGCGGCCGATCGGGCTCTGATCGATGTCGACCACTTTGTCGAGCATGTTGAATCCGTCGATGCCATCGTGTGGTGCTGCGACGTGCGTGGTTGCCTTGTTCAGCACGCGTGCGGCGACGGGAAACAGCGTGTGATTGATCAACGTCGATTTACCCGAGCCTGACACGCCGGTGATGCACGTCAATACGCCGAGCGGTACGTCGACGCTGAGTTCCTTCAGATTGTTGCCGCGCGCGCCCCGGATGTGCAGCTGCCTTTTGGCGTCGATGGGCGTGCGCTTGTCGGGAACCGCTATGCTCTTTTTGCCGGACAGGTACTGACCGGTGATGGAACGCTTGCTGGCGAGGATGTCCTTCAGCTGTCCCTGTGCCACAACCTCGCCACCGTGGACACCGGCGCCCGGTCCGATGTCGATGATCTGGTCGGCCATGCGAATGGCCTCTTCATCGTGCTCCACCACCAGCACGGTGTTGCCGAGGTCGCGCAGGTGCGTCAGCGTTCGCAGCAAGCGCGCATTGTCGCGTTGGTGAAGGCCAATGGACGGCTCATCGAGTATGTACATGACGCCGACGAGGCCGGCACCGATCTGGCTGGCAAGCCGGATGCGCTGGGCTTCCCCGCCTGACAGGGTTTCGGCGCTGCGGTTGAGCGTGAGGTAGTTGAGGCCCACATCGACCAGAAACTGCAGACGCGCGCAGATCTCCTTCAGGATCTTGCCGGCGATTTCGCCGCGACGACCTGTCAGCTTGAGATTGGCGAAATACCGGAGACTGTCTTCGATGGAACGGTCCGTCAGCGCGGGCAGCGTTACGTCGTCGATGAAGACGTTGCGTGACTCTTCCTTCAGCCGTGTTCCGAGGCAGGCGGGGCAGCTGCGTACGGTGAGAAACCGCTGCAGGTTTTCGCGCACCATGTTCGAGTCGGTCTCGCGATACCGTCGCTCCATGTTCGGAATCACGCCTTCGAAGCGATGCGTGCGTTGTATCGTGTCGCCGCGATCGTTGACGTAGCTGAAATCAATCCGGTCTTCTCCGGAACCCTGCAGAATCGCATCGCGGTGCTTTTTCTTCAGTGTGGAGAACGGCGCTTCGGCGTCGAAGCCATAGTGGTCCGCGAGTGACGTGAGCATGTGGTAGTAGTAGATGTTGCGCCGATCCCAACCCCTGATTGCGCCTTCGGCGAGCGACAAATCCTCATCCTGCACCACGAGACCTTCGTCGAAGAACTGCTTTACGCCGAGACCGTCACAGGCCTGGCATGCGCCGGCGGGGTTGTTGAACGAGAACATGCGCGGTTCGAGTTCCGACACGCTGTAGCCGCACTGAGGGCATGCAAAGCGCGCACTGAAAACGATCTCGGCGGCTTTCGCGTCGTCAATCAGTGCCACCCGCGCCACGCCATCGGCGAGATTCAGCGCGGTCTCGAAAGACTCGGCGAGCCGCTGCTGAACGTCCTTGCGAGCGCGCAGTCGATCGACCACTGCTTCGATGGTGTGCTTCTTTTTCTTGTCGAGGGTTGGCGGGTGATCGAGGTCGGTGACGATGCCATCGACACGCGCTCGGATGAATCCGTTGGCAACCAGTTCACTGAACACATGCTGGTGTTCGCCCTTGCGATCGACGATGACTGGCGCAAGCACCATGACGCGCGTGTCCTCGGGCAGCGTGAGGACCTGATCGACCATCTGACTGACCGTCTGGGCGTCGAGCGCCTGGCCGTGGGTGGGACAGCGCGGCTCGCCGACGCGGGCGAACAGCAGCCGCAGGTAGTCGTAGATTTCGGTGATTGTGCCAACGGTCGAGCGCGGATTGTGGGAGGTCGACTTCTGTTCGATCGAGATCGCGGGCGACAGACCCTCGATGTGGTCGATATCGGGCTTTTCCATCATCGACAGGAATTGCCGCGCGTAGGCTGACAGCGATTCGACGTAACGTCGCTGGCCCTCAGCGTAGAGGGTGTCGAATGCAAGCGACGACTTGCCAGAGCCGGACAGGCCGGTGATCACCACCAGCTGGTCGCGCGGAATGCGCAGGTCGAAATTCTTCAGATTGTGGGTGCGTGCCCCACGTAGCCAGATCGCGTCCACGTTCGAGGTGCTTTGAGGAAACCAGAAAACATACGCGATGCCCCGCCTCGGCGCCATCCGGACACTCGCCCCGGAGACGGAAAGTACCGGCGGATCTGCTCGATCATTCGCACAAGGCTGATCGCTGTCGGCACCGTTGGCCATTGACTCAACGTCTACGGCGCGACTGCCGTGGGTTTCGCAGGAGCGATGCGCTAGACTGCCGCGCTCGATATTCGTGAGGTACGGCGATGGCGCGGGGCATCAACAAAGTCATTCTGATCGGTAACCTCGGCCGCGATCCCGAAACCCGCTACACTCAGGGCGGATCCGCGGTCACCAATTTCAGCATCGCGACCTCTGAGAGCTGGCGCGATCGCGAAAGTGGTGAGCAGAAAGAACGCACCGAGTGGCACAACATCGTTTGCTTTGCGCGACTTGGCGAGATCGCGGGCGAGTATCTGCGCAAGGGCAGCAAGGTCTACATCGAAGGCCGGATTCAGACCCGCAAATGGCAGGACAAGGAAGGCCAGGATCGGTACACGACCGAGATCGTGGCCAACGAGATGCAGATGCTCGACTCCCGCGCCGGCGGGGGCGGACCCAGCGGCGGGGGTGGCGGGGAATC
>JBGSID010000171.1:0-26303 GCA_041751895.1 Lysobacteraceae bacterium
CTGCAAGGCCCGTCGATACACCGCCTGTTTGGCATCCCACACCCGCTGCGCCTTGAATTCGGCGGCCAGATTGCCGCCCTTGGCCTGCACCCGCGCCAGCGCGGCGGCGCGCTGCAATTCCATCACCAGCATGCCCATCAACGCCGGTACCGCCTCGCCTTCCGCACGCAAGCCGTGCAGCATGCGCAGCGCCTGCGCAGGCTGGCCGTTGAGAGTGGCGTCGAGCAAACGAAACACGTCGAAACGCGCGGCGTCGGCGACATAGGATTCCATCCGGGCCAGATCGATCGGCTCGCCATCGGACAACAACGCCAATTTGTCGATTTCCTGGGCCGCAGCGAGCAGATTGCCCTCGACCCGCTCGACGAGCCGCTCCACCGCGTCGCGATCGGCACGCAGGCCGCGCACGCGCAGGCGGCGTTCGACCCAATCGGGCATCTCATGCGGTTTCAGCGCCCAGGCGATGGCGTGATGACCGATCTTGGCGATGGCTTCACTCCACTTGCCGCCGTGTTGCCGGCTCCACTCGTTGCCGGTGATCAGCAGGACGACATCATCGGCTGGATTCGCACAGAACTCCGCAATGAAAGCACCGCCGTCCTTGCCCGGCTTGACCGACGGCAGGCGGACTTCGAGCAACCGGCGCGATGCGAACAGACTTGGCGCGCCGATGCTTTGCGACAGGGAATTCCAGTCGAAATCACGACCGTCCGCGTCGAAGACTTCGCGCTCGCCGATGCCTTCGCTGCGCGCCTGTGCACGTACGGCGTCTGCGGCTTCCAACACCCGCAGCGGCTCCGGGCCAGCGATCAGGTAGATCGGACGCAGCGGCTCGCTGGCCAACTGCGCGATCAAACGTTCCGGGGTGAGTTCCATCGCGGGGCTTTGCGCGTGGTTACGCTCAGGGCGCCTTCGCAGTCGCGGGCGCACGCAGCGCCGCATCGATCCTGCGCAGAATCGCGGCATTCATGTCCTTGCGCATTTCATTGACCAACAGCTCACGCTCGCTGTTGCGGCCAATGGAATCGCTCGGCGGCGCAATGTAATCGCGCGACATCTCCACCGCCTGCTGCGGCACGATGACCGCACGAGCCACTTCGGCATCGTCGGCCTGACTGTCGGTCGGCTTGGTCAATTGGAACACCACGGCATAGCGCAGGCTGTATTCCTGCGCACGGCCGAGGGTGTCTACCGCGATCGGGATATCCGCCCACTTCTCCGACAGGATCTGCAGCCGGGTCGATGTCTCGACCGCGTCCGCGTCCGCCGGCACTGCGCCGGCACGCTCCAGCGAACGCGCCAGCATGTCGGCCAAGGGGCTGTAGGGGTCACGGGCGGTCACCGCCACCGGGCCGAGATCCGGCGGCAGCACCAGGGCATTGCGCAGATGGAATCCGCAGCCGGCCAACGGCAGCAGCAGCGACAGGGCAAGGACGGATCGGAGGCTTTTCATGGGCGCAGTCTGGCGGAGGGGGTGGCAACGGGCAAGCAGCGCGCCCGTCATGCGGCGACGATATTCACGATCTTGCCGGGCACGACGATCACCTTCTTCACCGCCATGCCTGCCATGAACTTGGCGACATTGGGCTCGGCCAGCGCCAAGGCTTCGATGTCATCACGCGACACCTGCACACCCACCTCGATGGTGCCGCGCAGTTTTCCATTGACCTGCACCGCCAGCGTGATCGCATCGCGCACCAGCGCGGCCGGGTCCGCCTGCGGGAACGGGATATCTTCCAGCAGCATCTCCGGGTTGCCCAAGACCTGCCACAGGTGGTGGCAGACATGCGGCGTCACCGGGTTCAACAGCAGCACCATGGTCTGCAGCAATTCATGGCGCACTGCCCGGCCCTGCCCGCTCATGTCGTCGAACTTCGAGACGTGGTTGAGCAGTTCCATCAGCGCCGCGATCGCGGTGTTGAAGCTGTAGCGGCGGCCATAGTCGTCGCCGACCTTCTGGATCGTCTCGTGCAGTTGCCGGCGCAGGGTCTTCTGCGCAGCATCCAGTTGCGAAACGTCGACGTCCGGGTGATCCGGCTGTGATGCATGCGTGGTCACTTCACGCCAGAACCGGCGCAGGAACCGCGACATACCCTCGACGCCGGCCTCGTTCCATTCCAGCGATTGGTCCGGCGGCGCAGCGAACATCGAGAACAGGCGCACGGTATCGGCGCCGTATTTGTCGACCATCGCCTGCGGGTCGACGCCGTTGTTCTTCGACTTCGCCATTTTTTCGACGCCGCCGATGTGCACCGGCTGGCCGTCAGCACGCAGGACCGCGCCATTGATGCGGCCCTTCTCGTCACGAGTGGTATCGACATCGGCCGGGTTGAACCATTCTTTCGAGCCGTTCGCGTTGTCGCGATAGAACGTTTCCGCGATCACCATGCCCTGACACAGTAGATTGATCGCTGGCTCGTCGCTGTCCACCAGGCCTTCGTCGCGCAGCAGCTTGTGATAGAAGCGGAAATACAGCAGATGCAGGATCGCGTGCTCGATGCCGCCGATGTACTGGTCGACCGGCGTCCAGTATTTCGCGCGCTCATCGACCATGTCGGTCGCCCCCGGCGAGGTGTAGCGCGCGTAGTACCAGCTCGACTCCATGAAGGTGTCGAAGGTGTCGGTTTCGCGCTCGGCCGGGCCACCGCACTGCGGGCAGGTGGTCTTGCGCCACTCGGGATCGGCCTTGATCGGCGACAGCACCACGCCGGCGGCGAACGCGTCTTCCACATTTTCCGGCAGGATCACCGGCAACTGGTCCTCGGGCACCGGCACCGCGTCGCAGGCCGGGCAATAGATCACCGGAATCGGGCAGCCCCAGTAGCGCTGACGGCTGACGCCCCAGTCGCGCAGGCGGAAATTCACCTTGCGCTGGCCACGGCCTTCGGCCTCGAACTTCGCGACCAGATGCTCGAACGCCTGCTTGAAGCCCTTGCCGTCGAGCTCGCCGGAATTCACGCACATCAGGTCGTCGCGGGTCTTGTCGCCGTACCAGTCTTTCCACTGGGTGGCGTCGTACTGCAGCGCTTCCGGCAGTTGGTGCGGCCCCATCGGCGAACGCACGCCGATGACCTGCTGGATCGGCAGGCCGTATTTGGTCGCGAATTCGAAATCGCGCTGATCGTGGCCCGGGACGGCCATCACCGCGCCGGTGCCGTAGCCCATCAGCACGAAGTTGGCGACCCAGATCGGCACATGTTCGCCGCTGACCGGGTGAATCGCGAACAGACCGGTGGCCATGCCGCGTTTTTCCTGGGTTTCCAGCTCGGCCTCGGATACACCACCCTTGCGCAGATCGGCGATGAATGCGGCCAGTTCGGAGTTGTGTTCAGCCGCGCGCATCGCCAGCGGATGCTCGGCGGCGACGCTGACGAAGGTGACGCCCATGAGCGTGTCGGGGCGTGTGGTGTAGACGCTCAGTTGCTCGTCGCTGCCGGCCACGCCGAACGAAAACTCCAGGCCTTCGCTGCGCCCGATCCAGTTGCGCTGCATGGTCTTGACCGAATCCGGCCAGCCCGGCAGCGTGTCGAGGCCGTCCAGCAGCTCCTGGGCGTAGGCGGTAATCTTCAGGAACCACTGCGGGATTTCGCGCTTTTCGACCACCGCACCGGACCGCCAGCCGCGGCCGTCGATGACCTGTTCGTTGGCCAGCACGGTCTGGTCGACCGGATCCCAGTTGACCACCGAGTTCTTGCGATACACCAACCCCTTCTTCATCAGGCGGGTGAACATGCGCTGTTCGTGGACGTAGTAATCTGGGCGGCAGGTGGCGAATTCGCGCGACCAGTCGACGGCATAGCCCAGCGATTGCAGCTGGTCACGCATGTGGTCGATGTTGGCGTAGGTCCACTTCGCCGGCGCGGTCTTGTTCTTGATCGCGGCGTTCTCGGCCGGCAGGCCGAAGGCATCCCAGCCCATCGGCTGCAGCACGTTGTGTCCGGTCATCCGCCGGAACCGGCTGATCACGTCGCCGATGGTGTAGTTGCGCACATGCCCCATGTGCAGCGCACCAGACGGGTACGGCAGCATCGACAGGCAGAAATACTTGGGTTTGTCCGAAAGCTCATCGACCTCGAACGCGCGTAAATCGCGCCAGAAAGTCTGCGCGACGGTTTCTACGGATCGGGGAGAGTATTGACTGGATTCAGTCTGGGAAGGTTCGGCGGACACAGGCGGTATCGGGAGAAACGGACAGCCTGCTACCTTACCGCATAGCCCGCCTCATTGCCGATACCCGGGTTGCGGGTGACTTCGAAACTGCAGCGCTCGGCGCCGGTGTGCATGCACTGCGTTTCGTGGACATGGATGTCCTCGCCGTATTTCTGCGAGAGGCCGTAGATGATGCCCTTGGCGACGAAACACAGTTTGCGGTCGGACTGATAGGTCACTTTCATCCGATCCTCGCCGGTGCGCGTGGCGATGAGTTTCGGAGGATTCCGTTTGGGATTGTGCCGATGGATCGAGTCATGAATGCTGGAGCTGGCGTTCTCCAGCACCTCGAAGGTCTGCCATCCGGGCTTGACGAACATGTCGTAGTAGCTGACCAGCGACGGCCCGACGAAACGACCGAAATCCTCAAGCACCGCCGTCAGCGGTATTTTGAGCATGCGCGACGCGGTGGTGGCGAGATTGACGATTTCCTCGTCGGGGTACTGTGCGACCGGAAAGTAGACCTTATAGCCGATACCGGCCTCATCCAGCAGCGCATCCCATGTCTTGCGGCCACCGTGGTGTTGGATGACATAGCTGCGCAGAAAATCGAAAATGACACCGTACATGGCTATCCTCGCACTTCGATCCTCGCCGCGATATCGAACCGCCACCCGGCGGATCCATATCGAACAGGTATCGAGGCCTTCCTTGTTGATTGATCGCGTCAATTAATCACACAACCGCCGCTCCCGCAAGCGACCACACCTGCAGCCTTGATCCAGGCAACCCCGGCAATCGATGGCGTCGGCCTCGGAACATTGCCGCTGACCTTGACGACATTCACAGAAATGACAACGGCTACTGAGGGGATGCCGTAAGGCTTCCCTTGTCGGGTCAAGGATCGATCTGGATCGGCGTGCCCACAGGCACCAGTCGCCAAATCTCCTCGATCTCTGCATTTGTGACCGCAATACAGCCGTCGGTCCAATCGCGCGAATAACCCGGTGGTGTACCGCCGTGAATCATGATGTCGCCACCGGGATCGACGCCGCGCGCACGCGCTGCCGCACGCTCGTCGTTGTTCGGATACGACACGCGCAGCGAGAGATGGAAGCGGCTCTTGTCGTTGCGAAAAGTAATGCGGTAACGACCTTCCGGCGTGCGTTCGTCGCCCTGTTGGGATTTTCGGCCGATGGGCGCATCACCAAGCAGAACACGATATGTCCTGATCGTCTTGCCGTTGCGCAACAGCAACATGCGCCGCTCGGATTTATCGACGCGGATTTCATCCGCACGCATCGAAGCGGGTGCCAGCGCAGGTGGCCAGACACCATGTTCCTTGGCATCCGCGAGTGGAACGACGCAGAGACAGATCGACAACACTGTCGAGAGCACAAATGAAAGAGGCTTCATTGCATCACTCCCGTACGCGCGACGGCGGCATCGAAATCGATATCGATCGGCAACGTACCGAACGCGAGCCCATGTGCGCCGCCGAGACGGCTGAGGCAGAACGCATCAGCCAGCGGGCTGTCACTGCGGAGTAGCGTCGCCGCCTGCAATGTCAGCGCGATCCGTTCGACAAGACCACGCGCCGAGGCCTGTGCGACATCGTTCTCGGCTGCAAGCGTGCGCTTGATATCCTCCAGAGTGGTCGGCAATCGCGCATCGAACACGGGATGGCGTCCGTGCGCCGAATCGAATTCGGTGCAAAGAGCGGCCAGCGTCGCCGGTTCGCGCTGCAGCGCACGCAACACGTCCAGACACTGGATGTTGCCGCTGCCTTCCCAGATCGAATTCAGCGGCGCCTGCCGATACAACCTTGGCAGCATCGATTCCTCGACATAGCCAGCACCACCAAGACATTCCTGCGCTTCGTTGACGAAGGCCGGCGCGCGCTTGCACACCCAATATTTACCGATGGCGGTCGCGACGCGCGCGAGTGCAGCCTCGTGCGTGTCACCCGGGGCACGATCGACAGCGCCGGCCACGCGCAGCGCGAACGTGGTCGCAGCTTCGGATTCGATCGCGAGATCGGCCAAGACATTCCGCATCAGCGGTTGATCGACGAGACGCTTGCCGAATGCCTGCCGATGGCGTGTGTGGTGCAACGCCTGGATCAGCGCCATGCGCATTTCCGCTGCGGACCCGAGCATGCAGTCGAGTCGCGTCAGCATCACCATTTCGAGAATCACGGATACGCCACGCCCTTCATCGCCGATGCGTTGAACGCGCGCGCCGGTGAACTCGACTTCACTCGACGCATTCGACCAGTCGCCGAGTTTGTCTTTCAGTCGCATGATCCGGAAACCGTTCTTGTCGCCATCGGGTAGACGCCGCGGCATCAGGAAACAACTCAGGCCACCGGGCGCCTGCGCCAGGACCAGAAAGCCATCGGACATCGGCGCCGAGAAAAACCATTTGTGCCCAACCAGCGCGTAATCGTCGCTGCCGGGCAGCGGCGTGGCCACGGTCTCGTTGCTGCGCACATCGCTGCCGCCCTGTTTCTCGGTCATGCCCATACCGAGAGTGACACCGCACTTGTCGGCCATCGGCACATCGCGCGGATCGTAATGCGGCGTCGCGGCCTTTTCGGCCCAGTCGCACAGCGCACTTTCACGACGCAGCGCAGGCACGGCGGCATGGGTCATCGTGAGTGGACAACTGCTGCCGGGTTCGACCTGATGATGCAGAAAACTCAGCGCGGCACGGGCAACATGCCCGCCAGTTGCAGCCGCACCAGCAGCAGGCACGCCGGTTACGGGCAAGGCCCATGCCTGTGGCGCCCAGGAAAGACCGGCGACACCATGCTTGATCGCCGAGCCCATGATGTCGTGGTAAGCGGCGTTGAACTCCACATGATCGATGCGTTGACCGAAACGGTCGTGGGTGCGCAGTCTCGGTCGATCCCGGTGAGCCTCCCAACTCAGACGATACAGCGCATCGCCAGCGATGCTCCCGTATTCACCGAGGTGCGCCGAGAAGCCGGCAGCGCCTTCGCGCGCCACTGCCTCGCGTAGCGCGGGATCGCTCGCCCACAGGTCACAAGGCCCGAATTCTGGCGGCTGATTCCGGACCTGATGCGTCTCAGGAATTGAAAGATCAAGGATTGAATCTGGCATCGTGTTTCCCGTGCTGACGATGGCGATTGTCAGACTCTAACTTGCTTCGAGACCAGGTGCTGAGCAGCCTTTCGCCTCGAGCGCCTGCATGAAGGCTTCAGACAGTGGCACGCGGCCGAAGACACCGCGTCGCGTCCCGGTGAGTACGCGCAACATTTGCCCGCGCCCGCCCGGCAATCGCGACATCGGATGGAACACACGGTCGCGCAGTGCGGCAACACTGTCGCGCTCGGACTGGAACATCGGCGTCAACCAGCGGCTCCAGAAATGATAGATGCCAAGATGCCTGCGGCGCTCGCGTTGATAGACATCAAGCGCATCTGGCAGATCGGAAGCCGTACGCAGAGCGTCGCGCAGCGTCAACGCATCGACGAGCGCCATGTTCACGCCCTGCCCCAATTGCGGACTCATCGCATGTGCGGCATCGCCGACCAGCACCGCGCGACCGCGATACCAACGTCGCAATACGCTGTCGCGATAACGCGCCTGCGCAAGTCCTTCAGGCACCGGTGTCGTCTGCAAACTCTGTGCAGCCTGCGGCCAGATTTCGGCGAGCTCCGAGCGCCAACGGGCCTCATCGCGCCCCGCCTCTGCCAATGCCACTGCCGGCAGGCTCCAGAAGAAACTCAATCGCGGCGTGGCATCGCCCGGACGGGACCCCACCGGCAACATGCCGGCCATGCGCCGCGCAAGGTGGTAACGCTGCCGAAGCTCGTCTTTCCAGGGCCAATCGTTTGCAGGCACAAGGCACCACTGCGCGCCCCAGGGATATGGCCGATCAAAGGCGATCTCGCCGATCTGCGCACGGAGTTTCGATGCCGCGCCGTCCGCGACGGCGATCAGATCGAACGGGCCATGCGCGTGTCCCTGATCATCTCGCAAGAGACCACGATCATGGTCGACATCGACGATTTCGTGACCGCAATGAAGCGTTCGATCCTGTGTCCATGCGGCATCGAGCAGTTCGAAGATCGCACCGCGCTGGAGGCCGAGACCGAACAATGCGGGATGCAATTCGCGATAACGCATATCCATCACCGCACGCGCCGCAACGGTTTCTCCGTACAACCTGCGTACGACCGCACCGTGCGCCATCACGGCATCGAGCAAACCGAGCGACCACAGCGCACTCAGTCCTGTCGGCTGCAGCAGAAATCCCGCACCCACCGGCGCAGGTATGGGCACGCGCTCGAAGACTTCGACACGATGACCGTCACGACTCAAGGCAACGGCCAACGCTTGTCCCGCAGTGCCATAACCGATGATCGCGATACGCATGACAGCCTTCATGTCCGGAGTGGAATCACAAAAAAGCCCCGCCGAAGCGGGGCCTGAAAAAAGGGATGACGACCATGACGGTCGCTGACCTCAAGCAACCGGCGTAACGCTCGCCGCTTGCGCGCCCTTCGGCCCGGTCGTGACCTCGTAACTCACACGCTGACCTTCCTGCAAACTGCGAAACCCTTTCGAGTCGATCGCAGAGAAGTGCACGAACACATCGGCACTGCCATCCTCGGGGGCAATAAAGCCAAATCCCTTGGCATCGTTGAACCACTTCACTGTTCCGTACGGCATATTCCTGTTGACCTCGATTTGGATGCGGTGGCGTGCGTCCGGACTGCCCAGGCTAGGGCTGCTGATGGCGCACGGCCGGAGTATGCCTGAGCAAAACCTGTGCGCAAGAGGTCGCATGTCACGCAACATGCCACGACCAACCTGTAAGAAAGCTCAGCTTCGTTCGGCCAATACCGCCAAAAGTGAGCCGAAATCCGCGCTAGCGGCGTCGACATTGGCCAGAACTTCTTCCAGTGTGATGTGTTCGTCGGCGTTCGGGCCGGCACCCGCCGCCCAATTGGCGACGATCGCAAGACAGGCGTAATCGAGACCCAGTTCGCGCGCCAATCCCGCTTCCGGCATACCCGTCATGCCGACCAGGTCGCACCCATCGCGGCGCATCCGCACGATTTCAGCCTTCGTTTCCAGACGAGGCCCCTGCGTCGCGCCATAACAACCGCTGTCAACGACAGCGATACCCGCGCTCGCCGCCGCAGCGAGAATTTCGTGGCGCAACGCAGGCGTGTACGGGTCGCCGAAATCGACGTGCAACACATCAGTACCTGTCTCTTCGCACAGGGTGGAAATACGGCCCCAGGTGTAATCGATGAGTTGATCCGGGCAACCGAGGACGCGCGGACCGAAACGCTCGGTGATGCCGCCGACGGTGTTGAGCGCGATCACGCGTCGCGCGCCCAACGCCTGCAGCGCCGCGAGATTCGCGCGGTAATTGATCCTGTGCGGCGGCACCGAATGGCCTTCGCCATGTCTGGCGAGGAATGCCACGCGCTTGCCTGCGAGGTATCCGATCCGGATCGGACCGGAGGGTGCGCCGTAGCGCGTCACCGGCTGATGCGCTTCCGCATCCTGCAGATCGGCGAGCTTGTACAGGCCTGTACCGCCGATGATGGCCAGGTCGATCATTGCATTCATCGCCGCAGTCATCATTCAATCCTTCATCGCATAGATCGCGGGCAGATTGCGCCCCTGCTCGTGATAGTCCATGCCATACCCGAACACGTAACGATCCGGCACTTCCACACCGATGTGATCGGCTTCGACACCGCTCACGCGACGGCCATGGGTTTTCTCTGCCAGTACCACCACCCGCACATCGGCAGCGCCCTGATCTTCGCACCAGCGTTTCACCGCGAGCAGCGTATGGCCTTCGTCAAGAATGTCGTCGACGAGCAGCACGCGACGCCCTCGCATCGGCGTCGCAGGACGGTGCAACCACGCCAATCGGGAACCGGTCGTGCTGCCGCGATAGCGCGTGGCATGCAGATAGTCGAATTCGACATCAAGGCCACGTTCGCCAAGCGCGAATGCCAACTGCGCCGCAAACAGCATGCCGCCGTGCATGATCGTGACGAACAACGGCGGCACAGCATCAGCGGCGTAATCGGCATGGATGTCGCCCGCCATGCGCTGGATCGCTGCATCAAGCGTGGCGCGATCGTGAATGACATCCGCAGTGGAGAGAACTTCGGCGAGCGTTTGCGCGGTCATGTGGATGCTCCTATTTCAGCGGTCAAACGTATCTGTGCATCGCCATAACGCGTATCGGCCAACAGCCCATCCCATCCCGACGCGTCACGGCCCATCAACTCATTCAATACCATGGTATTGAGCATGCGACCCTGCACAGCCGTCAGCGACTCATCCACCAATTCCGGATGGCAGACCAGGACGACATCGCAGCCGGCATCGAGATGCGCATCGATGCGCTGCTTGATACCACCTGCGGAGAAGGCTGCTGCCATGCCGATGTCATCGGAAAAAACCACACCACGGAATCCCATTTCTTCGCGCAGGATCGTATTGATCCAATAGGGCGAGTAGCCGGCAGGCTCAGGAGCAACCTGCGGGTAAATCACGTGCGCAAGCATCACGGCATCGGCTTTTGCTTCAATACCTGCCACGAAAGGCAACAGATCATTGGCCCGGATGATCTCGAGCGGACGATCATCCACGGCGTCGTCGAAATGGGTGTCTTCCAGCACCGAGCCATGACCCGGAAAATGCTTCAGCGTCGCGGCCATACCCGCGCTGTGCATGCCACGTACATACGCGCGCGTGAATTCGGCAACGATCTCCGGATCTGCAGAAAACGCACGGTTCCCGATGGCGAGATTGCCGCGACCCAGATCGACCACTGGCGCGAAACTCAGATCAACGCCGCTCGCACGGATCTCACTGGCCATCAGCCACGCATGCTCTTCGGCCAGCGCCAACGCACGTACGGGATCCGTGGTGAACAACGCGCCGAAGCCCTCCAGCGGCGGCAACGCACTGTATCCCTCCTGGAATCGCTGTACACGACCGCCTTCCTGATCGACGCAGATCAACTGCGGCCGCAGTGCGGCTTCGCGGATCGCTGCGGACAGTTCGGCCACTTGCGCCTTCGAGGCGAAATTGCGTTTGAACAGGATGACGCCAGCGCAGGCATCGTGCTGTAGCCACTCTCGCTCCTGCGCGGTGAGTTCAGTACCGGCGACGCCGATTACAAGCATGTTGTCGACTCCAGATCGGTGGCAGCTTTTTCCGTATCGTTCCATTGCGAATACGGGCGTGAGGCCAAAGCGAGATTGTAATAGCGGGCACTGTCGGTCACTTCCATACCCAACCACGCGGGACGTTCGAACCATTCATCGCCGGAATCGAGCTCGATCTCTGCAACGACCAAGCCAGCGTTGTCGCCGAGGAATTCATCGACTTCCCAGACGTGACCCGCATGTTCGACCAGATGCCGGCGTTTATCGATGATGCCGCCCACGCAGAGTTTGAGGAGCGCACGCGCATCGTCAACGGGAATGAGATAGTCGAACTCCTGTCGTGTATGGCCGATTTCGCGCGATTTGAGATTCAAGCGCGCCTCGTCGCCCTCCAGACGCACGCGTACCGACGCCTGCTGCGCACCGCTGTCCATCGCCGCCTGATCGTTGACATACCCCTGTGCCATTGGAATCACGCGGGTCGCCTCCGTGCGCCATGCGTCGTCGATGACGAGAAATTTGCGTTCGATTTCGAGGGCCACGATCGACTCGGAGTATGCCCGCAGGCTGGAGCGACATTGTAGGCGGTCGGGCGGTCGGGCGATCGCGGTCTGCCCACGGTGTTTTGCAGCGGCAATCGCATGGCAATGGGCGCGCTGTCTACTTGCGACGAGTACACAAGGGATGGGCTGTGCACTTGTATGGCCCCTCACAAGGCGTGCTACGATGATAACGGTTGCCCGGCTTTAGCAAATTTTTAACAATTATCGGCCTGCCGGGCGAAACTGACGAACGCCGATCGTCCAACTCAATCTCAGGGATATCGCATCATGAGTAGCGAAACTCCAAACAACAGCGTCAGGACTCCGGACAACGAGACCGAACGCGTGCCTAATTCCGCAAAGCGGGACACCCCAGGCGCCTTGGGCCTTGTGCTTGAAGAGCCCTCTGGTGGCGACGGCATCGGCCATGACGGCCACGGTAACGACGCGGACCCCGCCAACTTCCTGATGCCGCACGAACGCAAGCTGCCGCTGTCCGAACAGCGCCAGATTTTGGCGATGCGTCGACGGACGGATGACGATGTCGACGAAGAAGAACTCGACATGCGTACCGGTCGCCGCTACATGCACTGGAAAATGCAGAACCAACAGCGTGATGTGGGCGGCGGCGAGTCACATGGACCGGGCGGCCAAAAAGACCGCCACACGACGGACCCCTCGATCGCTGACCTGCCAGCCGGAAGCGCACTCGCGCTGAGTGATGCCGGCAATCCGCACAAGCCGCTGTTCGATGCTGTGCTCAAGGGCGTCAACGATCTGGATCATGCAAAAACCAGTTTGACGCCAGCGGAACAGGTCAATCTCGCCGGTGCACTCACCGCGAACATGATCCAGACGCCAGGCTTCCATCGCGGTGAGCGTGACCCCGCAACGATCTCGATCGCGATGAGCGAGAGTGGCGACCGTATCTTCGCGATCAACAGTCAGCACCTGGATGCACCGAATGCGATGCATACCAACGTGGCGGTCGAACAGGCACGCCATCAACCGTTGGACGTCAGCAGCGCGCAAGCAGCCGTGCCGTTACCGCCGCCACCGCCTGTAGAAGAACGGACACAACAGGCTGAAATCATCCCGCCACGCAGCATCGGCGCACTCGGCACCTGATCCGAGCGACAGGTCTCCGCAGAACCCCATGAAACCCATCCGCGAACCTCGCGGATGGGTTTGCGTAGTTTTACTTGGGTTCAAACAGCGCGATCGATTCAACGTGGGCGGTATGCGGAAACATGTCCATGACCCCGGCAGCTTTCAGTTTCCAACCGCGTTCGTTGACCAGATAACCGGCGTCACGAGCCAGCGAAGCAGGATGGCAACTGACATACACGATCCGCTTCAATCCTTTCAACGGCAGTTGCTTCAGCACAGCATCCGCACCTGATCTCGGCGGATCGAGCAGCAGTTTGTCGAAACCAGCCCGCATCCATGCCAGCCCCGACAGATCCTGGGCCAGATCAGCAGCATGGAACTGGACGTTGTTCAGCGCATTGTGGGCCGCATTCTCGCGCGCACGCGCCACCAAGCCAGCCTCACCCTCCACACCGACGACTTCGCGCGCGACGCGCGCCAGCGGCAAGGTGAAGTTGCCCAGCCCACAGAACAGATCGAGCACACGGTCATCCGGCTGCACATCGAGCATATCGAGCGTGCGCGCGATCATCTTCTGATTGAGCCCGGCATTGACCTGAATGAAATCGAGCGGCCTGAACTTCAGTTCGATATTCCACTGCGTCAATGCGAACGCCAGCGGTGGATCCTGCGGCCACAGCGCATGCACCGAGTCGATTCCACCCGGCTGCAGGAAAATCGCGAAATCGTGCGCCTGCGCGAACGCGACCAGTGCCTCGCGGTCGCGCTCACTCATTGGCTGCAGATGACGGAAGACCAGTGCCACGGTCGTATCGCCTGCGATGAATTCGATCTGCGGGATATCGCGCCGGGCATCCATGGTGTCGACCAACGCAGACAGCGCCGCCAACTGTTCGCCGATCTGTGGAATCACGGTATGACACACCGACAGATCTGCGACAAAACGCGGGTCGCTTTCGCGGAATCCAACAAGCGTCTTGTCTTTCTTCTCAACGCGACGCACCGACAGTCGGCCCTTGCGGCGATAGCCCCAGGCGGCATCGGTCAACGGCGGCAGCAATGTGCCCGCCTCGACATGACCGATGCGCTGAAGATTGTCGAGCAACACCTGCTGCTTAGAGAGGATCTGTTTGTCCTCGGCCAGATGCTGCAGCACGCAGCCGCCGCAGGTCCCGAAATGCGGGCAGCGCGCGTCGACGCGATCCGGCGATGCGGTCAACACGTCGACCGTGACAGCCTCGTCGAAATGCCGCGACCTGGCGGTCTGCTTCGCCATGACCCGCTCCCCGGGCAACGCACCGGCCACAAACACTGTCTTGCCCGCATGCGCATCGCTCTCGGGCCGGCGCGCGACGCCGCGTCCGTCATGGCCAAGGGAAACGATGTCGAGTTCGAATGGGGTTTGATCGATACGGGCCACGGCGTTCTGCAGAGTCAAGGCGAGCCGGTCATTGTCTCACGTCGTCGAAAACGACGATGCCCGCCGAAGCGGGCATCCATCCGAACGCCGTCCCGTATCGCCAATCAGGGGCGACAGGGGCAGGACGACCTTTGCGTTATTTCTGCTTCCACGCGCCGCCACGCTGATACCACCAGCCGGACTTGGCGCTGTCGACCCATTGCTTGGCGAACACGCTCCGGATCTGGCCTTCCCATTCCGGATGATTGTTCGCCACGGCAATCTCGCGATACACCGCTTTGCGATCGCGATTCTCATCGGCGACAGCGGAGTTCACCGGCACGCGATCCTTCAGCGCCAACGCGGCCGCATCACGGACGACCACCAGACCATCTTCGGTGAAGCCGAGTGCGCCGGAATCGAAATGCGGGCGGAGAGCGCTGTCGAAACGTTGCGCCATCCGAGACTGGATCGCGGTGATCGCGGGGGTCTGGATGTTGAAATCGGGCTGACTCTGGGCATGGGCCGGGGAAATACCCAGCAGCATCAGTGGGTCGAAAGCCATGTGAACCACACGCGGCGCTTCAAGACGATGGACTTCCGGGCGATGCACTTCGAATGCCATGCCGCCACCGTTGGATTTTGGAGCCTCGGCAGCGGCGTCATTGATGACCTTCTCGACGAAGACCTTGACCGCTTCCTTGGCTTCGGCTGCGGGGAAATAAACATTGATGGTGACGCAGGCGCTGAGCAACAGCGTGGCGACCATGGAAACTCCCAACAAACGACGCATGCTTTTATCTCCCGAAAATTCTTGGATACCGCTCGATGATGTTGCCCGATCGTCCCGCACGGCCATCCTACTCGACAACCGGCGACAGGTCGCCACTGCTCACCGCCTGGAGGCGTTCGACCAGGGTCGGCCAGTCCACACGACGATTGAACCCCACCACGTTCAAGCGCGGAATGCCCGCGCCCTGAACGATAGTAAATCCACTGGCATCTGAACGAAGCCCCGCTGCGGGCTTACCGATGCTTTCCAAGCCGCCCATCGCGCAGACCTGATTGAGCAGACGGCAGGAGATCCCGATGCGGCGATAGCCGAAATCGTCGAACAGACCGATCAACTGGCCCTGCAGGCTCGTGACGAACGACGCATCGCCGACGCTGGAAATATTCTGCACCGCGCGCTGGCTGATGCGCTGGCGTACGTCGCGTCGTTTCACGGTGAACAGTTGCGCGTCGAACGCGGTCGCCGTCCAGTCGACCAACCGCAAACTATCGATGCGCCCACGCAGCCGGCCACTGATGCTGCCGAAATCGAAGACTTCGGTCACCGTCAACAGGTCGAGATCCTCAAGTTCGAGATCGGCCGACAACGTCGGAGCGACACCGAATGGCCGCTCCATCGCCAGCGATGAGACGCGCACGCTGCCGTCGAACACCCGCATCTCCAGACCGCCCTCGAACACCAGCTTGTCGTCGGCATAGCGTGCATCGGGAATACTGCCGCTGAGCGTGCCGCGAAACGCGGGCCAATCCATGCTTTTCGCAAGCTTTCCGACATCCAGCGCATCGAGCGTCAGCCCGAAACTGGCCTGCATGCGTCTTGTTCCGGCCGGCGGCCGCAGCTTGAAACGATCGAAGCGCAATTGACCACCAATCAACGGAATCGATGCAGGTGAACGCAGCCCGATTTCACCGCTGGCACTCGTCAACGGCATGGTCGTCGGGCCAAAGTCGAGACCGTAAAGCTCACCTCCTCGCCATCGAAGTATGCTGTCGACAGGCGCACCTGCGGTGTAACGCACATCGCCGTCCAAGCCATCGAAGCGGAACTTGCCGCTGCCTTCGTCCACGACGACCTCATCGAGGCGCGCCTCGAACCCATTCAAACCAGCGTCATCCATGTGCAGGCGGCTGCGCAGCGCTCCCTTCAGGCGAAGCCCCCCCAGTCCGGAGCTGCCCAACCAGCCCGACAGATAACGTTCCGTGACCGGCGACAGATCATCACTGTCCAGCTCGACATCCAACTTGCGCAGGCTTCCATCGGGTGCCAATTCGGCTGAGCCCTGGGAGGCCAATGCGCCGCCATCCCGCCACATGAACATCGGCAGACGCCATCCCTGCGCGTCTCCGACAGCATCGATCCGCAAAGTCACTGGCGTCGGTGGCAGTGCGACATAGGCGCTACCGAACAGGAGTTCGCCGCCGCGCAGTTCCCCGCGCAGGCCAACACGCTGCTCGCCAGCGCGACTGCTGTAATCCAGATCCACCTGCGCGCCCAGGCCTTCTGTCGCGATGCTGGCGTCCGGCGTTTCCAGCGCCGCACCGGTCAAGGCCAAAGGCCCCGTCACACGCAATGGGCGATTCGTGGGTACGCTGACCACCAGACGACCATCGAGCCGACCTTTGGTGAACTTTCCGTTGGGCCAGGCACGGCTCAGCAATGCCTGCGACCACAACACCGGGACTTGGACGAGGTCGATTCGGGTATCGTCCGGCGCCGCAGCCTGTCGATGCACTTCCAGCCGCGCATCGCCTTGGCGCAGTACAACATCTGTGAATGCGGTCGCGAGATCCAGACTCAGCCGCATCGGCTTCGCGCCACCGCCACGAAGCTCGCCGTCGCAATGCCAGCCACCGCCGTCATCGCGCAACAACGGGCACTGCCAATCCAGATCGCGGAAGGCATAGCCGAGATCATGGGCCTCCAGGTGACCGACGCGCAGCTGCAGGGTTCCATGATCGGCATCCTTCGGCCAGTCGAGGCGAACGTGGACGCGGTCCAAAGTGGCGAGCCCGGTTCGGATGCGCGCGATGTCAGCGGTCGCCGTGCGCGCCTGTGCCCCCGGCGACCAGAGCGCGGCGGACAGCACGAACAGCAGGAGGATGCGTAACATCGGCATGACCGAAGCATAAATGACCCGCGATGAACGCATCCGTCTCCAACAACCTGCCCCGGATCCTGCTGCTGGAGGACGACCCGGTCAGCGCCGCGTTCCTGTCTGCTGCGATCGAAGCCCTCCCTGCACAGGTGGACGCCGCAGCAACGCTGGCCGAGGCGCGAAAGCTGTCCGGGGCGGCACGACACGAGCTGTGGCTGTTCGACGCCAATCTGCCGGACGGCACCGGTGCAGGGCTGCTCGCAGAACTGCGCGCGAACGGCCTGCACACACCTGCGTTGGCACATACCGCGGATATGCAGCGCGAGTCGCTCGATGCGTTGATCGAAGCAGGCTTCGAGGAAGTCCTGCTGAAACCACTGTCGATAGCACAACTGCAGGGCGCGATAAGGCGCATGCTCGACGTGGAGACCGGATCCACCGGACACCACATATCCGACGGGAGCCACGCGCTTTGCGGCAAATTGCCGATCTGGGACGACGACGCGGCCCTGCGCGCGTTCAACGGTCATCGTGCGCATGCCGACCTCATGCGCGGATTGTTCCGTCAGGAATTACCGCAGGTCTTCGCGCGCATCAGCAGTGCAATCACGCACAACGACAACATCGCCCTACGCGGCGAGCTGCATAAATTGCAGGCCAGCTGCGGCTTCGTCGGAGCCGCACGTCTGGGCGCAGCCACGCGTGCGCTGCACGAAACATCGGACTCCAGCGACGCCATCGAGCAATTGAAAGGCGCGCTTCAGGACACGCTGTCGTCGCCCAGCTGAGGCTCTGGGTTGTGTTCGATGTCTGCCACGATTCCCACTTGAATATCAGGCGCCGCCACGACAGGACGCTCGCCCGACGCACGCGGCAATGCTGCGATCAGCTCCCATGATTTCAGGCCGCGTCCGCCGAGATGATGCAGCAGTAACGCGCGCATGACCCGACGCAGTCCCGGCATGTCTTCGGCGCAGGGCTCACGATCGGCAGCGAGATCAAGCAGCGCGCGACCGGTCGCGGTTTCGCTGCGCCCCGCTTTGCCTGTATCGCCGAGCACGCGACGCGGGCCGTGTTCGGGATCGAGCCGATAACGCGCGGCCGGATCGATGACGACACCATCACCATCGCAATCCCAGGCAAATCCGACGCCAAGTGCCTCGAACAGATCCCGTTCGAACCGGCGCAGCGTCCATGCCAGCGACAATTCCAGGCCGAAACGTGCGCGTGTCTCGCCATAAATTGCATAGAGCATGCCGACGCCGTCATGTCGCGGCGCGAGGCGCAACATCAGTTCGTTGAGATAGAACCCGGCAAGCATCACCTCGCCCTGCAGACGCGGCGCCTGATCGATGGCCTCCACACTGTTGAGATGCGCCAACTCGCCGCGCTGCACGCCATCGAAACGGATGTGCTGCAAAGGCTGCAGGGCCGCGCGCTGCTGTTGTTTCTTCGGACCGTGCACGCCACGCGCGACCAGACCCACGCGGCCGTGCTCATGCGTGAGGACTTCGACCAGCAGACTGGTTTCGCGCCAGGCGCGGGCGTGTAGAACGAACGCGGGCTGGGCGGTATAGCGCATCAAGGAGCGTCAGCAGGCATTGGCATTCGTTGGAAACACTGTCATACCGGCGGAAGCCTGAAAACGTGTGAGTGTTCGGCCTCCATTCGCGATATCCCATGCCTCATCAGACATCTCCCGGCTATTCGGTATAGCCGAATGCCTTCAGCGCAGCCTCGTCGTCGGACCAACCCTCGCGCACGCGAACCCAGGTTTCGAGAAATACCTTGCTGTCGAACATCCGCTCCATCTGGATGCGCGCCTTGGTGCCGATTTCGCGCAGGCGGGCACCGCCTTTACCGATGACGATGGCTTTCTGGCTCTCGCGTTCGACGAAGATCACCGCGCCGATCCGCAGCATCTTGCCGTCGACGGTAAAACTTTCGATTTCGACCGTGGTGGCGTACGGCAATTCGGCACCGAGCTGACGCATCAACTGTTCACGAACCAGTTCACCTGCGAGAAAACGCTGGCTCTTGTCGGTGATTTCGTCCTCGGCGTACAGCGCAGCCTGCTCGGGCACCAGCGCCAGCAAAGTCTTGACCAGTGATTCAAGGCCTTTGCGTTTCAGGGCGGAGATAGGGTGCACGCTCGCAAATTCGCGGCCTTCTGTCGCCGTTTGCAGATACGGCAGCAGCTCGCTTTTGTCGGGAAAGCGGTCGACCTGATTGACCACCAGGACCACCGGAATCCCGGCATCTTTCATCGTGTCGTAGGCCAGCGCATCCTCTTCGCTCCATTGCCCGGCTCGAACCACGAGGATTGCCGCATCCACGCCTTCGATCGCGCCACGGGCGGCCCGGTTCATCATCCGGTGCATGGCCGAAGCAGTGGCTTTGCCCAGATCCCGATGGAGACCGGGCGTATCGACGAGCAGCAGCTGGCCTTCAGGGAAAGTAGCGATGCCGAGCAGACGGTGACGCGTGGTCTGCGGCCGTGGCGAAACGATGCTGACCTTGGTGCCGACGAGGGCGTTGATCAGGGTGGATTTGCCGACGTTGGGCCGGCCGAGGACGGCGACATGGCCGGCATGGAAGGTGGGAGTGCTCATTCGGCCATTGTACGGTGCCGGTGACCGATACCGGGCGCGGACGCATGACCATGAATGGAAGCCTCCAGCGTCCAAAGCCCCTGTGCTGGCAGCAACGGCTACGGCGCGGCATCAAGCGGCGGGCACGATCGCCTGCAATACCGCCTCGGCGGCGAGTTGTTCCGCAGCTCGTCGTGAAGGCGCCTCGCCTTCACAGCGCAAGTCGGGATCCGTAAGCACACACTCGGCCCGGAACATCTTGGCGTGGTCCTCACCGGTTTCGTCGACCAGAGCATAGACAGGCAGGGGTAATTGCCGGGCCTGCAGCCATTCCTGCAGGCGGGTCTTGGCGTCCTTGCCGAGCTTGTTCGGCGGCGGTAGCGCGTCGATGGCCTCGGCAAACCAGGGCAGCACCACGGCACTGCAGACCTCATAACCGGCATCCAGATAGATCGCCGCGACCACGGCTTCGAGTGCATCGGCCAGAATCGAGTCGCGCCGATGCCCCCCCGACTTCATTTCGCCCGGACCGAGCAGAATCCGCGAACCAAGCTCAAGTTTCCGCGCCAGCGACGCCAACGACGATTCCCGGACCAGCTCCGCGCGGGCACGGGTCAGTTCGCCTTCGGCGGCTTTCGGCCAACGCTGATAGAGCGCCTCGGCGACGATGGCGCCGACCAAGGCATCGCCGAGAAATTCGAGCCGCTCGTTGTGCAATACCGCCGCACTGCGATGGGTCAATGCCCGCTCAAGCAGCCCCGGATCGCGGAAGACGTGACCTCCGCAGGCATGGCTTCCACCGGCAATCGCTGCGTGCACCGTAACAACAGGCTCAGTAGGACGCAGTGCCGGAGAGCGGCTGATCGACGACGAATCGGCCGACCGCATCGAGGTTCCCGATCAAGGTCTCGCGCACTTCGTAATTGATGTGCATGACCTTGTTGCTGCCGACCAGATCGATCTTGACGTGTTCGGGCTTGACGGAATTCACATAGCCGATATTGAAGCGCTTGAAGAGCTTTTCCTTGACCTGCGCCGGCTGTTCGTTGGCGATGCCCGGCTCGGCGGCCAAGCTCTTCGCTGCGGACTTGACCGCATAGAACTCCTGATACATCGGGAACAGCTTCATGGCGATGTACAGCGCAGTGCCCACCACTGCCGCCACGATGACGAAACTGATCAAGGTCATACCGCTTTGATTGCGTCGCATATGCATTCCCCGGAACGATGAAAATTTTGATGGATTTGCGCAAGACCGCGCGATGGACCACACACTGAATCACGCCATGGATCAATGGATGCCGTTACCGATCCGGGAGGGGTCGAAACTGTCGGCACAGAACCAGCCCTTGCAGTTCAACCACACCAGGAACGCTTTCCCGCGGAGCCTGTCCTCCGGCAGGTAGCCCCAGAATCTACCATCATCGCTGCGGTCACGATTGTCACCCATCACAAGGTAGTGACCAGCAGGCACGGTCCACTCGCCTTCGCCCTGATCGATCCCCGGCAGATGGGTGATTTCGAGGACGGCGTGCTCATGGCCCGGCAGCTTCTCGGTGATCTCGCTGGCGCCGGTCATGTCCGCACCGGGGCCCACACCCACGTATTCGCCCACGGGCTGATACTCGACCGGCTTGCCGTTCACGGTCAGCTGGTTGTCGCGATAGCTGACGGTATCGCCAGGCATCCCGATCATGCGCTTGATGTAATCGAGGCCGGTGTTCGGGTCGTCCGGCCCTTTGCCGGGATAGCGGAACACAACGACGTCACCGCGCTCAGGCTCGCCGATGTCGATCAGCTTCTTGTTGGTCACCGGCAGACGCAAGCCGTAGGCGAACTTGTTGACCAGGATGAAGTCGCCGATGAGCAGGGTTGGCATCATCGAACTGGATGGGATCCGGAAGGGTTCGGCCACGAAGCTGCGCAGCATCAGCACCACCGCCAGCACCGGGAAGAACGCCCGGGCGTAATCCACGACCACCGGCTCCCTGCTTTCGTCCAGCAGGCCATCTGCACCCGCCCGACGCTTGGCGAAGAACAACTTGTCCAGCAGCCAGGTCAGGCCGGTCAGCAGCGTCAGTGTGACAAGAACGATTTCGAACCAGACCATGGAAATTCCTTTGGGGCGTGATTTTGGTGTCGAGGCATGCGGCGAGGAATGGAACGGTCACAACGGCGCTGAACGCCCGCAAATCCAATCATTCCCGACCAAGACCCCGTGATTACTTGCTGTCCATCTGCAGCACGGCGAGGAAGGCCTCTTGCGGAATTTCCACCCGCCCGACCTGCTTCATCCGCTTCTTGCCTTCTTTCTGTTTTTCCAGCAGTTTCTTTTTGCGGCTGATATCACCACCGTAGCACTTCGCCAACACGTTCTTGCGCATCGCCTTGACCGTACTGCGCGAAATGATCTGCGAGCCGACGGCGGCCTGAATCGCGACGTCGAACATCTGACGCGGGATCAGATCCTTCATCTTCTCGCACAGATCGCGACCGCGACGGTCGGCGTAATTGCGATGGACGATGATCGACAGCGCATCGACTTTGTCGCCGTTGATCAGCGTGTCGACGCGCACGAACGGGCCGGCATCGAAACGCAGAAAGTGGTAATCCAGCGACGCGTAACCGCGCGAGACCGACTTCAACCGGTCGAAGAAATCCAACACCACTTCGGCCATCGGCAGCTCATAGCTGATCTGGACCTGGCCACCGAGATAATTGATACCGATTTGCGAACCGCGTTTCTCTTCGCACAAGGTGATGACATTGCCGACATAATCCGGCGGCGTGAGGATATTCGCGCGGATGATCGGCTCGCGCACTTCCTCGATGTGATTCGTTGGCGGCAGCTTTGCGGGATTATCCAGCGACATCACCGTGCCATCGGTCTTCAGCACTTCATAGACCACAGTCGGCGCGGTGCTGATCAGATTGAGGTTGTACTCGCGCTCAAGGCGCTCCTGCACGATCTCCATGTGCAGCATGCCGAGAAAGCCGCAGCGGAAGCCAAAACCCATCGCCTCGGAGCTTTCCGGCTCGAAGCGCAGCGCCGCGTCGTTGAGCTGCAGTTTGTCGAGCGCTTCGCGCAGGTCGGGATAGTCTTCGGCATCGACCGGAAACAGGCCAGCGAACACGCGCGGCTGCATTTCCTGGAAGCCCGGCAGCGGTTTGTCCGCCGGGTCGGCGGCAAGCGTCAGAGTGTCGCCAACCGGCGCGCCGTGAACGTCCTTGATACTGGCGTTGATCCAACCCACCTCGCCCGCACCGAGCTTTTTCAGCTCCTTGCGCTTGGGCGTGAACACGCCGACCTTGTCGACGAGATGCGTACGGCCGGTCGACATCACCAGGATCTTGGTGCCCGGGACGATCTCGCCCTGCATCACCCGCACCAGCGAGACCACGCCCAGGTAGTTGTCGAACCACGAGTCGATGATCAGCGCCTGCAGCTTGTCGGTGTCGCGCGGTTTGGGCGGCGGAATCCGGTGGACGATGGCTTCAAGCACATCAATCACGTTCAGGCCGGTCTTGGCGCTGATCGCCACTGCGTCTTCGGCGTCAATGCCGATGACCGCCTCGATTTCGGCTTTGGCGCGCGCGATATCGGCGGTCGGCAAGTCGATCTTGTTGAGGACCGGCACCACTTCGAGACCCTGCTCCACTGCGGTATAGCAGTTGGCGACCGATTGCGCTTCGACGCCCTGCGCGGCGTCGACCACCAGCAGCGCGCCTTCGCAAGCGGCCAGCGAACGACTGACTTCGTAGCTGAAATCGACGTGGCCGGGAGTATCGATGAAGTTGAGCTGGTAGGTCTGGCCGTCTTTCGCCGTGTACGGCAACGACACGGACTGGGCCTTGATGGTGATACCGCGCTCGCGCTCGATCGGGTTCGAGTCGAGCACCTGCGCCTCCATCTCGCGCGCCTGCAGGCCGCCACAGAGTTGGATGATGCGATCGGCAAGCGTGGACTTGCCGTGATCGACATGGGCGATGATGGAGAAGTTGCGGATATTCCGCATCGAGTCAGACATGGGAGGAGGACATGGGGGCGGCGACCGTCGGCCGTCATGGCCATGGAATCAAACGTCGGATTATCGCACAGCCCGAGGCTGGGCCCGGCCCGGAACGGCGGGCATCAAGCCCGTCGTTCCGTTCAAAAGAGCAAAAAGCGGGTCCGAGAACCCGCTTTGCCGTTGCGCAGCGTCGTCCAGCGGCATGTCAGCCCGCAGCGACCTCCGGTGTGACTGCCACGAATTGGGTCGCGGCGCCGCGACGGACCAGCAGCATCACGGTCTGCCCAGCACGGACCTTGCCCAGTTCGCGATCGAGTGCCGACGACGTCCCCACCGGCGTTGTGCCGACACGGAGAATGATGTCGCCCGGGCGCAGCGAGCCGCGCGTGGCCTTGCCTTCGATCCGGGCGATGGCGACACCCTCACCCGCTTTCAGCCCGAGTTCCCGGCGCTGGTCGGCGCCGAGATCCTGGCCGACCAGGCCGAGGGGATTGTCGGCAGCCGTTTTGGGCGTGGCTCGCGGCCCGGACCGCTGCGGAGCGGCGGCGAGATCGGATTCATCGAGCTGGCTCAACGTCACGGTGCGATCCAGCGCCTTGCCATTGCGCAGGATGCCCAGCTTGGCCGACGTGCCGGGCGCCATCGCACCGATGATCGGCGGCAGATCGCTGGAATCGTCGATCGGGGTGTTGTCGACGTAGCGGATCACATCCCCCGGCTCCAGCCCGGCCTTGTCGGCCGGACTGCCATCGCGGATCTGATTCACCAGTGCGCCGCGCGAGTCTGCCAATCCAAGCCCTTTGGCTTTTTCGATATCCAGCGGCTCCACCACCACACCGATCTGGCCACGGCTGACTTTGCCGGTGGTCTTCAGCTGCCGGGTGACATTCATCGCCACATCCATCGGGATCGCGAAGCTCACGCCCATGTAGCCGCCGGAATTGCTGAAGATCTGCGAATTGATCCCGACAACTTCGCCACGGGTATTGAGCAGCGGGCCACCGGAATTGCCGCGATTGATCGCCACATCGGTCTGAATGAAGGGCACGTAGCGCTGATCGGCGTACGGATTGGCGCGGCCAACCGCGCTGACGATGCCTGCGGTGACCGAGTGATCAAGGCCGAACGGCGAGCCGATGGCGATCACCCACTGACCGGGCTTGAGCGATTTGGACTCGCCGGTGCGCAGATACGGCAGATCCTTGGCGGGGATCTTGAGAAGCGCGACGTCCGAGGCAGCATCACTGCCTACGACCTTGGCCTGAAATTCGCGACGGTCGGACAACCGCACCTTGACCTCATCGGCGCCATCGACGACGTGATGATTGGTCAGGACATACCCATCGTCGGAAATCACGAACCCGGTTCCGAGCGAAAAGCTGTCAGGACCATCTCCGCCGGGCCCTTCAGGCCCACCTTGCGGGCCACCAGGACCACCGGGCATCGGCGAATCAGGGCCGAAGAAACGACGGAAAAATTCCGGCATGTCCTCATCGTCCGGCATTTGACCGCGCCCCTGTGCCGCCACATTGCGTCGCGATCCGGTGGCTTCGATGTTGACCACCGCAGGCCCGACACGTTCGACCAACTGGGTGAAGTCGGGCAACCCGGTCACCATCGGCGCCGAGATGGCTTCCGCCGCAGTCGCGACGGTGGCATTCGATACCGGTGTGGCTGCGGAAGACTGGGTTGCCGTGATCGGCAACACCGTCGTGGCTGCGGCCGTGGCGACAGCAGTGGCAGAGACGAGCGCCAAGGTACGGAGCTTCAATTTCATCGGGGAACCTTCCTCGATAAAGACGTGGGGGAGAGGGCTGGGACCAACCGGCGCATACAGCGCCGGCCGGAAACTATCAGGGTGATGCCGACGCGCCTTCCGCATGCGAAGCGACGTCGTCTACAGGGAACACTGGCGTCAGCGGCGCAGACCGTGGCTTGAGCCGTTGAAACGGATGCGGAGCGGACGAGATTTCCGTCTCATAGCCAGCAACCACTCCGCCTGCGGCGGACGTGCCTGGCACGAGCGCGCGAGGCCAGGGTTTTGAGACGATTCCGACCTCGGAAACAACGATACCGGGATCCTGGATGCTTGCGACTTCAGTCGCACCGATGTGTTTACGGCTGGCCATCTGCTGCGACCGGACCGTCGCTGCCGTCACAAGCGTCGCAGCAACTGGGCTGGCGGCTTTGGCAGAAGAGGCAAGCGCATCCGCTCGGGCAAGCACACGCGGATGTGTGCCGCGTCGTTCGCCTGTGGCCGCAACGACAGAAGCCAATGCCATGGCTGCACCAGCCTCGGCGACAGGGCTCGCGTGTTCAGCGTCGGAGACAGGCTGTGGCGTCGGCTCCGAAGGTCCAGGCACCGGTATCGACGCCGTCGCTGCGATCGTCGTTGCCGGACCGTCCTGAGAGGGCAAGGTCCGCGTGCCGATCAACGCAG
>JBGSID010000172.1:0-1814 GCA_041751895.1 Lysobacteraceae bacterium
GCGGCTTCCGGCTTCAGGTGCTTGGCGACCGCCGCGTCGTCGTACACGGTCAACGGCCGATACCAGACGGCCGCGCGCTCGGCCATGTCCTTCAGCGTCTGCACGCGGTCGCGCATCGCGATCACCACATCCGTCGGCGACGGGCCGTTCGCGAGATCGAGCCCCGCATGCTGCAGATGCCATTCGAGATGTTTCGCCACCGCCGCCGGATCGTCGCTCTTCAGGTATTGCTGGTTGAGCCAGCCGAGCTTGGCCATATCCAGACGCGAAGCCTTCGGGTTGACGTCCTTCAGTTCGAACAGCGAGATCATCTCGTCGATCGAGAAGATTTCCTGATCGCCATGCGACCAGCCCAGGCGCACCAGATAATTCAGCAGCGCATGCGGCAGATAGCCGCCATCGCGGTACTGCATGACATCGGCGGCGCCGGTGCGCTTCGACAGCTTGGCGCCGTCCTCGTCGAGGATCATCGGCAGATGCGCGAAATTCGGCACCTGAGCGGGCATGCCCATTTCAATCAGCGCTCGATACATATTGATCTGTCGCGGCGTGTTGTTGACGTGATCGTCGCCGCGCACCACATCGGTGATACGCATGTCGATATCGTCCACCACCACCGCGAAGTTGTAGGTGGCGTAGCCATCGGAACGGAAGATCACCAGATCGTCCAGCTCGGCATTGGCGATCTCGATCGTGCCCTTGACCTTGTCGTCCCACGACACGGTGCCCTCAAGCGGATTCTTGAAGCGAATCACGCGGTTGGGATCGTCGCGCCAGCCGGCATTCTGTTCGCGATATGCACCGTTGTAGCGCGGCTTTTCTTTCGCTGCCATCGCCGCTTCGCGGATCGCTTCCAGTTCATCCTTGGTCTCGTAGGCGTAGTACGCGGTGCCGGCGGCGACCATCTGCTCGGCGACTTCGCGGTAGCGGTCCAGACGATGGGTCTGGTAGATCGGGCCTTCGTCGTAATTCAGCCCCAGCCAGTCCATCGCGTCGAGAATCGCGTCAATCGCCGCCTGCGTGCTGCGCTCCCGGTCGGTGTCCTCGATCCGCAGCACGAACTCGCCGCCGGCATGGCGCGAGGCCAACCAGCAGTACAGCGCGGTACGGGCGCCGCCGATGTGCAGATAACCGGTCGGACTGGGAGCGAAACGGGTGCGGATGGTCATTCGGGTGGCGCCGGGAGTGTGAACGCGGCATTTTACCCCAGCGGGCGCAGGGGCTTGATCGCGAAACGGAGGGAAACCGCTGTCATCCCGAACGTCGGCGAAGCTGACGGAGGGATCTGCTCTTTTTGTTGCGTCAGGGCAGAGAACAAGCAGATCCCTCGCTGCACTTCAAGATGACAGGTCATTTTGCTGCCCACCGCTCCCGACTTGATGGCCGCCCACTACAATTCCCGCATGACGACTCTTTTCATCTCCGACCTCCACCTCGATCCCGAACGCCCTGAGATCACCCGGCTGTTCGGCGAATTCATCGATGGCGAAGCTTGCGACGCCGATGCGCTGTACATCCTCGGCGATCTGTTCGAAGCCTGGGTCGGCGACGACGACCCGGCCGAGCTCGGCGCATTCGTGGCCGACAAGCTGCGCGTGCTCGGCGAGCACGGCGTGCCGGTCTTCTTCCAGCACGGCAATCGCGATTTTCTCGTCGGCACCGCATTCGCGCAGCGTGCAGGTTTGCAGCTGCTTGCGGAAAACGCCGTGGTCATGCTGTATGGCAAACCGGTGCTGTTGATGCACGGCGATACGCTGTGCACCGAAGACCTCGCCTATCAGGCGTTCCGCGCACAGACCCGCGACCCAGCGTGG
>JBGSID010000173.1:0-3197 GCA_041751895.1 Lysobacteraceae bacterium
AGCTGCCGCACGCACGGCCGAAGGTGCGCGGGCAGCGCGCGCGACCGCGCAGGCGAGACTCGAAATTGTGCCGCCGTCCGCGAATGACGCGAAACGTGCGGGAACGCGATCCGGCATCAGTGCCGGCGGTGAGGGCGATATGTTGCGACAACAGGAACTCCAGCAGACCAACGAGTCGCTGGCCGCACGCTCGGCTGAAGTCGAGGAGCTGAAGGCGCGCGTCGCCGAACTCGAACAACTCCAGCAGAAGCAGGGCGAGTTGATCGCACTGAAAGACAGCGAGCTGGCGGCGGCGCAGCAACGTCTTGCGACCACGCAGGCCGCCGAAGCGGGCGCTGCGCCTGCCGCTGCCGGTATCGGCATGTGGTTGGGTGTCGGCGCGGGGCTGCTGGTGGCCGGGTTGCTCGCGTGGTGGTTGCTGACACGAAAAGCCAAGCCGGTCGTGACGCGGAATTCCGACAGTGAACGTCTGGCCGCTGCCGTCCCCACGGTTGTGGACAGCGCGTCCGATGCCGTTGATGGACGCGGCGTGCCTGATCAGGCCAAGCCTGCGACACCGGTCCCGGTAGTGCCGGACTGGAATCGATTGGCCAAACCCGCCGTGCCCGAACCCGCCAAACCGGTGCCGCCACCGCGCGCCGTACCGACCTGGCACGCCGGTAGCATCGAGGTTGCACCTCTCAATGCGTCGCCTCCGGGGCAGGGACGGCTGGATCTGGCTCGTGCCTATCTCGAAATGGGCGATCACGACACCGCACGCAGTCTGCTTGAAGAAGTGGCCAAGCGTGGCGATACCGACAGAGTCCGCGAGGAAGCCACGCGTCTGCTCGACGAAATGGCGTGAGTCGATGCGTTATGCCCTCGGCGTCGAATACGACGGCAGTGATTTCCACGGCTGGCAACGGCTGACGCCGCACGGCGTCTCAGGTGGCCCGCCGACGCTGCAGGCCACGTTGGAGGAGGCGTTGTCGACCTTGGCCGCATCGCCGGTCGAAACCACCTGTGCCGGGCGCACGGATGCCGGTGTGCATGCGGAATGCCAGGTCGTCCACTTCGACAGCGATGCACCGCGTCAGCTGCGTGGCTGGGTTCTGGGCACCACCTCGTTCCTGCCGCCGTCGATGCGCGTGCGCTGGTGCGCCCCGGTGCCCGACGACTTCAATGCCCGGTTTTCTGCGCGCGCCCGCCGTTATCGCTACCGTTTGCTCAACCATCTCGTGCGTCCTGCGCTGGGCCGGCAGTGGCTGAGCTGGGATCGTCGGCCGCTCGATGTCGACGCCATGCAGCGGGCGGCACATACCCTGCTCGGCGAGCATGACTTCTCCGCGTTCCGGACCGTGCATTGCCAGGCGAAGCATGCCCGTCGGGAGATGCAGCGTTTCGAGATCAAGCGCGAGGGCGATGTCGTGACCTTTACCGTGCAGGCCAACGCCTTCCTGCACCATCAGGTGCGGAACATGGTCGGTTCGCTGTTGGAAATCGGCGCTGGCGAGCGCCCCGAGGCATGGATTGCCGAATTGCTCGACAGCCGCGATCGCACCCTGGCCGGGCCGACCGCGCCGCCGCAGGGGTTGGTTTTCGTCGGTCCACGTTATCCACGCGCATGGCCGCTGCCCGACGATGTCCTGCTGGAGGCGTGATGACGATGAATAAACCACTCCGAACGCGAATCAAATTCTGCGGGATGACCCGCGTCGAGGACGCTTTGGCCGCCAGCGCTTTGGGCGTCGATGCCATCGGCCTGATCTTCGCCGCACGCAGCAAACGCCGGCTGACGCCGCAGCAGGGCATGATCATCCTCGCCGCGCTGCCACCGCTGGTCGATGCGGTCGCGCTGTTCATGGACAACAGCGCCGAGGACGTCCGTGCGACGATCGATGTCGTCAGGCCGACGCTGCTGCAGTTCCATGGTGATGAAGACGATGCGTTCTGCGCGTCGTTCGGCCTGCCGTACATGAAAGCCGTGGCCATGGGCGGCGATGGCGGCGAAGACGCATCGACGCTGGTCCACCGCTATCCCGATGCCAGGGCATTCCTGTTCGACAGCCATGCGAAGGGCGAGGCCGGCGGCAGTGGGCAGACGTTCGACTGGGCGCGTGTGCCGGTCGATTTCACACGTCCCTTTCTGGTTGCGGGTGGACTGACGCCCGACAACGTCTTCGATGCGATCCGCGCGACCGGCTGCTGGGGTGTGGATGTGTCCAGTGGGATCGAGGGCGCGACGCCCGGCGTGAAAGATCATGCGCGGATGCGTCGCTTCGTCGCCGAAGTGGCGCGCGCAGATGCCGGGTACAGCGAATCCGAACGGCCTTCGCTTGCGTAAGCATTGTGTGGCCGCTTCGCCCGTTTCGCTGTCTGCTCGCCTATCCGGTTTATTCCATGCAGGCTGGTGCGGCTGAGGCGCTATCATTCCGATTCTGCACGCGACCGTTTTCGCTGCAGACCTGCAATACCTCCGTTCCTCCCCGGATCCAGTCATGCTCGATACGCCAACCGACTACAACGCCTTCCCGAACGCCGAAGGTCATTTCGACCGTTACGGCGGCCGTTTCGTTGCCGAAACCCTGATCGGCCCGCTGCAGGAACTCGCAGCGGCTTATGACGCGGCACGGATCGACCCCGCGTTCATCGCAGAATTCGACAAGGATCTGAAGCATTACGTCGGCCGCCCGAGCCCGATCTACCACGCGGAACGCCTGAGCGCGAAAGTCGGCGGCGCGCGGATCCTGCTCAAACGCGAGGACCTGAATCACACCGGCGCGCACAAGATCAACAACACCATCGGCCAGGCCCTGCTGGCCAGCCGCATGGGCAAGCCGCGGATCATCGCCGAGACCGGTGCGGGCCAACATGGCGTGGCTTCGGCGACGGTCGCCGCCCGTCTCGGCCTCGAATGCGTCGTCTACATGGGCGCGACCGACATCGAGCGCCAGAAGATCAACGTCTACCGGATGAAGCTGCTCGGTGCGACCGTGGTTCCGGTCACCAGTGGCTCGGCCACGCTCAAGGACGCGCTCAACGAAGCGATGCGCGACTGGGTGACGAACGTCCACAACACCTTCTACATCATCGGCACCGTCGCCGGCCCCGACCCGTACCCGCGCATGGTCCGCGATTTCAACGCCGTGGTCGGCCGCGAAGCGCGCGCGCAGATGCTGGCCGACTACGGCCGCCTGCCGGACGTGATCACCGCTTGC
>JBGSID010000174.1:0-19125 GCA_041751895.1 Lysobacteraceae bacterium
CACCTTCGGATTGCACATGGGTGGGATTCGCTGCGCTCACCGCCACACTACGACCGCCACGGCACCACTGACTCCGTGTCCAATGCATATCGGGTGATCGCTTCCGCGCACCACTCGGGGGCGACGGCACGCAACGCAGCCAGGACGATATGTTGCCGGTCGATTTCGAAGAACCGGCGCAGCGCCCCACGGGTGTCGCTGCGGCCGAATCCATCGGTGCCGAGCACGGTCATCGGCGCGTCGAGATAGGCGGATATCGTCTGCGGCCATGCGCAGACCCAATCGCTGACCGCGATCACCGGACGCGGGTCGCCCAGGCACCGGGTGAGATGCGGAATGCGCGGCGCTTGTTCCGGATGCAGTCGATTCCAACGTCCGGCTTCGCGTGCGTCGCGCGCGAGTTCGCTGTAACTGGTGGCGCTCCAGACCTCGGCATCGATGCCCCAGTCGTCACGCAGCATGTGCGCGGCGGCAATGGCTTCGTGCAACAACGTGCCCGAACCAAGCAGTCGCACCTTCGCATCGCCATCACCCTGCACGCGATACAGGCCACGCAAGACATCATCCGCGACGCCTTCGGGCAGCGAGGGCTGCGGCTGCGATTCGTTCATCAGCGTGAGGTAATAGAACGTGTCGTGCTGGTCTTCCAGCATCTCGCGCATGCCGTGATCGAGGATCACCGCAAGTTCGCCTGCGGTCGCGGGGTCGTAGACACGGCAGTTCGGCACCTGCGCGGCGATCAGCAAGCTGCTGCCGTCCTGATGCTGCAGGCCTTCACCGCCGAGCGTGGTCTTGCCGGCGGTCGCACCAAGCAGGAAGCCACGCGCGCGCTGGTCGGCGGCAGCCCAGATAAGATCGCCGACGCGCTGGAAACCGAACATCGAGTAATAGATGTAGAACGGCAGCATCGCGATGCCGTGCGCCGAATAACTGGTGGCGGCGGCGACCCATGAACTGAGTGCTCCGGCCTCGCTGATGCCTTCCTCAAGGATCTGTCCGTTCTGCGCTTCGCGATAACTGAGCATCGAGCCGATGTCCTCGGGCTCGTAGGTCTGGCCGACATTGCTGTAGATGCCGATCTGCCGGAACAGATTGGCCATGCCGAAGGTGCGCGCTTCGTCGGCGACGATCGGCACCACGCGCGGCCCGAGTTCAGGCGCTTTCAGCAGATTGCCGAGCATGCGCACGAACGCCATCGTGGTGCTCATCGGCTTGTCGTCGGCCTGCAACGCAAACGCTGCATAGCGCTCCAGCGCCGGCACGGCCACGCGCGCCGCGTGCGTGTGCCGCATCGGCAGTGATCCACCCACTGCTTCGCGACGCGCATGGAGATAACGCAACTCCGGCGCATCGTCCGCCGGCCGATGGAAGCTCAGCGCACACGCCTGCGCGTCGCTCAGCGGCAGCGCGAAACGGTCGCGGAAGGCGATCAGATCGTCTTCGTCGAGTTTCTTCTGCTGGTGCGTGGTCATCCTGCCCTGCCCGGCATCGCCCATGCCGAAGCCTTTCTTGGTGTGGGCGAGAATCACCGTCGGCCGGCCGATTTCGCTCGCCGCTTCGGCGTACGCGGCGTGAATCTTGACCAGATCGTGCCCGCCGCGTGTCAGGCGGTCGATCTGCGCGTCGCTCATGTCAGCGACCAATGCCGCGAGCTGCGGATTCTGGCCGAAGAAATGTTCGCGATTGTATGCCCCGTCTTTCGCCGCGAAGGTCTGGAACTGGCCATCCACCGTCGTGGCGAAAGCCCGCGCCAACGCGCCATCATGATCGCGCGCAAACAGCGCATCCCAGTCCGAACCCCAGAGCAGTTTGATCACCCGCCAACCGGCGCCGGCGAACAGCGCTTCGAGCTCGTCGATGATGCGGCCGTTGCCGCGCACCGGGCCATCCAAACGCTGCAGATTGCAGTTGATCACCCACGTAAGGTTGTCGAGGCCTTCGCGCGCAGCCAGCGTGAGCGCGCTCATGCTTTCGGGCTCGTCCATTTCGCCATCGCCGAACACGCCCCAGACGCGACGACCGCCGCAATCGAGCAGACCACGATGCTGCAGATAGCGCATGAAGCGCGCCTGGTAGATCGAACTGATCGGACCGATGCCCATCGAGCCGGTCGGGAACTGCCAGAACTCCGGCATCAACCACGGATGCGGGTAACTCGACAACCCGCGCACACCTTTGGCGCGACCGGTGATTTCCTGGCGATAGTGCGCGAGATCGTCTTCGCTCAAACGGCCTTCGAGAAACGCGCGGGCATAGACACCCGGCGCCGAATGCGGCTGGAAGAAGACCAGGTCGCCGCCGAAGGCGTCGCTGCGTGCGCGGAAATGATGATTGAAGCCGACCTCGAACAGATCGGCGGCGCTGGCATAGCTGGCGATATGCCCGCCGAGTTCGCCATAGGCGCGGTTGGCGCGCACCACCATCGCCAGCGCGTTCCAGCGCATGAGCGAGGCGATGCGTTCTTCCATCGCAAGATCGCCGGGAAACGGCGGCTGCCGTTCGAGCGGAATGCTGTTGAGGTACGGCGTGTTGCGCGGCGGCGACCAGCCGATATCCGACTGACGTGCGCGGTCGGCGAGGCGGTCGAGCAGGTACGCGGCGCGTTCCGGGCCCTGCGCCTGCAGCACAGCTGTCAGCGCCTGCAGCCACTCCTCGGTTTCGGTGCTGTCCTTGTCGTTGGTGCTGTCGTTCACACCATTACCCATACCGTCGTTCACGCTCGGAGCCATGCGGGCCTGCACTCATCGGAAAACGCCCAACACCAGGCGCGCGAAATGGTATCGCGAGCACTGCAGGATCTGACGGCCTGATCGAGCGGCACTGTCGAGCGGCCCGACCGAATAACACGGATGTGAGTGGTCGCGACTTCCGTCGCTCCTACACCAAGCGCAGGCCCAGACTCAGGATCAGGCGGCTTCGCGCACCACACCCGTGATGGACGCCAGCGCCTGCGCGAGATCGGCCCACAGATCGTCGACATCCTCGATACCCACCGACAATCGCAACAGGCCCGGGGTGATCCCGCAGGCGGCGCGGCTCGACTCTTCGAGCACGCGATGGGTCAGGCCAGCAGGATGCTGGATCAGACTGTCGACCGAGCCGAGGCTGACGGCCGGGGTCACCAGCGCCACATGACGCATCACCGCTGCCGCAGCGTCGTAGCCGTCGCGCAGTTCGAACGCGATCAAGGTACCCGGGCCGCGCATCTGAGTGGTCGCGAGATGGGCGTTGCGTACCGTGCCCAGGCCCGGATAGAACACGTTGCCGATGGCAGGATGCGCGGCGAGACGCCGGGCCAACCCGATCGCATTGTTCTGCGCGCGTTCGATCCGCAGCGCCAGCGTCGGCAGGCCACGGTGCAGCAGGTAGGCACCGAGCGGATGCAGCAGCCCGCCGGTAGCGGCGCGAACGGTCCGCAGTGGTTTGGCGTTGTCGTCGGAGCAGCAGATCACGCCAGCGATCACGTCACCATGTCCGCCGAGGAATTTGGTCGCGCTGTGCAGCACATAAGTGGCCCCCAGTTCGGCGGGCTGCTGCAGGATCGGAGTGGCGAAGGTCGAATCCACCGCCACCGGCACGTCGCCGGCCGCCTCGACCACCGCGCGGATGTCGACCAGGTCGAGCGTTGGATTGGCCGGGGTTTCGATGATGATCAGGGCGGTGTCGGCCCGGCAGCGTTCGGCGATCTCATGGGCGTCGACGAATTCGGCTTCATGCCCGGTCAGGCCGCTGACCAGCAGGTGATCCGAGGTGCCGTACAACGGGCGCACCACCAGCACATGCCCGCCGCGCGCGCGGGATGCCAACAGCAGTGCGGTCATCGCGGCCATACCCGAACCGTAGGCGACGCAGGCCTCGGTGCCTTCGAGCTTGGCCAGTGCGCGTTCGACCCGCGCGACCGTCGGGTTGTACAGGCGGGCGTAGATCGGATTGGCGGCAGTGGCCTCCCCGCCGACCAGGGCGTCGAAACTGGCCGTACCGGCAGCGAGGTCGACCACCGGATACGTGGTCGAGAGATCGATCGGCGGTGCGTGGACGCCCAACTCGGCGAAATCTTCACGTCCGGCGTGGACGGCAAGCGTATCGAAACGGGACATGGCGCACTCTGTTCGGACGAATGGCCATACTTTAGAACCTGATGCGACTGCTAAAATCAATGTCGAATAATATTTCTAAAAGAGGGTAATTTATGGCCATGGATCGAATCGACTTCGACCTGATGCGGTTGCTGCGGAAGAACGCACGGATGCCGAACAAGGATCTGGCCGAACGGGTCGGCGTCGCGCCGTCCACAGCGCTCGAACGGATCCGCCGGATGCGGGAATCGAAAGCATTGCTGGGCTTCCATGCCGAAATCGCTCCGGAAGCGATCGGTATCGGCCTGCAGGCTCTGGTCGCCGTGCGGCTGCAACAGCACTCCCGGGCCATGGTCGAGAGTTTCCACGCGCATCTGCGCACCCTGCCCGAAGTGTTGGCCTTCTATCACGTCGCCGGTGCCGACGACTTCCTCGTGCACGTGGGCGTCCGCGACAGCGCGCACATGCGCGAGTTCGCCCTAGCCGCGTTCACCGAACGCCCTGAGGTCGTGCATATCCAGACGAACCTGATTTTCGACTTCCAGCGGAATACCGATCTGCCGCTGACACCATGACGGTCCAGGACAGCGCGAACATCAGAGCAAGGGCTTCCGGTGTTGCCCGTGGGGCCGAATGGCATAGCTCTGTCCGCGTGATATCCCGATCAGATTCAGCCAGCACCTCTGCCGAGCTGATGACCTGAGGCTGCCCACCCTGCTCACGTCGCCCGTCACACCCCTGCCTGTCCCATCGTTGATTCGAACGCGAGGCTCAAGGGCCTCCGGGCGGCCAACGGCTCAGAAACACACGACCTGCAGCTTCACTGTCCGTCGCCTGCGCCGGCAGATGAAGCCACTCGCCGAGTTGCATCGGCGGCTGTGTGGACAACGCGGCACGCCAGGTGTCGATCCCTTCGCGGTGCGCCGGCAGCGGTGGCAACCGGGACATCAGTTCGCAGCCAGCTGCCACCCATGCATCCGCTGGCGGGATCCAGCGACGATCGCCGTCAGCCGTGGGCGGATAAGGCAACGCAATACGCACCTCCGCACCGGCCTGCGCCCACGCCTGCAGCATTGCGGGCTGCAGATGCATTGCCGGCACCCACAGGCGGAAGCCGGCCGGCAGTGAAGCAGGCGGATTTCCCGGTGCTGCGATGGCCAGCATGGCGTCCGGTGCGCCTGCCAGCGCGGCGTTGCTGTCGTTGTACGCCTGAACCAGCCAGCCCATGCCTTCGGCCACAACACGCAGGTGGGCAAGCAGCGCTTCTGCGCCGAGCATGGCGGGGTCGATGGTGATCGCCAAGCGTTGGCCCGTGGCCGACAGCGGCGGAGCGATCAGCGCCTGCGCCTGCGCGCGCAAGCCTGGCAATGCGAACAGGACTTGGCTGGTGTTGCCCAAATCCCCCATCGCCATCGGCAACAACACAGGGAGACGCCCGCCTGCGCCGGCACGCGCAAACGCGTCTTCAGCGCCGACCAGATAGGGTGCGAACAGCGCCGCCGCACTGCCATCGCGCGCCATGTCGGACAGCAGCGCGTTGATCTGGTCCGGGTCGCGGTAGCGGACCACCCGCAAGGCCGGCAAGGTCCGCGGCACGGATGCGCCATCGGTGGCAACGAGAGGACAGGTCTGAAGCCCCGTGAGCAGACGCTGGGAAGCCAAGGTCGGCGTCTCCGGCATCAGCAGGACCAGCGCCGGGCGCACGTCGTTGCGCTGAGGACCATCGTTCAGAAGAGTCAGATAATCGACCAGGGCATCGACTTCATCGTCGGCAAGATCGAAGCGCGGCATCGCCGGATCCAGCTCGATACCATCCACCGCCTTGCCGGTGCGCAGCATCCGTGCGAATTGCGCGCGATCGTACGGCGGCCGCGCTGCACCACCGGCACGACGTGCGCCGTAGGGTTTGCTGAGTGCAAACCAGCGGATGTCGGGCGCTTCAACCCACCCCTCGCTACCGCCGGCGCCACTGCTGCCGTGACAGTTGGCGCAGGCCACTGCGCCGCCCCGCATCGGGACAGTGCCGCCCGCCACACGCCCGATCACTGCCCGACCATCGCGCCCCTGCCCGTCAACGAACACACTGCGACCAAGCGACTGCTCAAGATCCTGTGCCGCCAAGGTCGTCGTCAGCATCACGATCAAGATCACCAGGACCCATGCCGCAACGTTGGCGGCGCGGGTACGCTTGTACCGATCACGGCGGTTGGGCGTGAGAAGACGGCGGAACATGGTCTGGACGGTGGGCGGAAGCATCGTCCGCACGTCTATTTCAACCGCTCCAGCTCTGCAGCGATGTACTCCGGCGGCGCATCCGGACGAAGCTTGGTCCAATGCGCTTTTGTGGCATTGCCAGCGATCAGCAGCGTGGTGTGATCATCCGGCGAATCGGTCCATTGCCCCAGCCGGCTCAGGATCGCCTGCATCACAGCGGCATCGGCGACCAGAAAACGCCACCCGGGCTCGTCGGCGCCATGTCGCTGGGCGAAACGCTTCAATTCCTCCGGGGTATCGCGCGCAGGATCGACCGAAAACGAAAGAAACCGGATCTCCTCACCGAAACCCGGACCGATCTGCTTGCGCACCTGTTTCAGGCGTTCGGTCATCAGCGGGCAGGCGCTGGGGCAATGGGTGAAGACGACATTGATCAGCACCACCCGACCGTGCAGCAGGTCGCTGTAGAGCCGGTGCGTACGGCCATCCTGATCGGACAACAGATGTTCGCCGAAGTAGGCGCGTGCGCGTTCGGCACGGGCGTGCTCAGCAAGGCCGGGCGATGGCGCAGCAGCAGGCGTGATCGCCGATGGAGATACGGGCGCGGCGACGCCTTCGTCGGCATGTGCAGAGACGGTCTGCAGCAGGACGGCAAAGGACAGCATGATCTGCGCGACTAGCAGCGGCCATGTCGCACGACCGAACAAGCCACGCATGCGCGACCAACCTGCCTGCGAGGGAACAGTGCCTTTGGGGAGATCTTCATTGGTGCGCATGCGGATCCTTTGCAGCCACCGCTGCAGATGATGCGGGCTTGGAGCGGGCCACCATGTCCTGCGCACCATCGACGATCACCGCCGGGGTGGGTACGCCTACCCAGCGGATCCACCGCCCGTTCGCAGGATCGCCGACCAGAATCAACGGCGGATGATCGTTCGGACTGCCGGCGCTGAGGCCAAACGCACGCAGAACCCGGCCGATATCGCCAGTCGAGCCGGTCAACCAGTGCCAATGCTCACCAGCACCGACACGATCGGCATACACGCGCAGCACCGGCGGCGTGTCGTGGGCCGGATCGACCGAGATCGAAAGCAGCAACACGTCTTTGCCCAATTGATCGCCCAATCCGCGCTGCACGGATGCCATGACGGTACTCAGCGCAGGACAGATGGTGGTGCACGTGGTGAACACGAAATCGACCACGACCACTTTGCCGTCGAACTGCTCCGGACGCAGCGGGAATGGCTGGCCTTGTGCATCGCGCAGGATCACGTTGGGCAGCAACACGCGTGTCTCGCCGGCAGTGGCACGCGATTGCATGGCGCGTCGATGGGCGGCGTGGGGATCATCCGCCCGGGCCGCGCCATCCGCGTGCGCTCCGCCGATGGACGCCATCAGGCCGATTGCCAAGGCAAGCGCACGCGAGAAAATCGGTATGGTCTGCGCGTTCATGGTTGAACTCCTGTTTTCACGCTGCCGGCATCGGCAGGTGCTTCCGGTATCGAGCCGGATATGGCGGCAGAGACCAAAACGGTCGCCGCTACATTCATTGCATCGATTTCGATCTCCGGCGAACGGCTTTCGACGTGAACGTAGTAGCCCCCCGTGGCCGGCAGCGTGCCGCGAACGCGGTATTCGCCGTCCGTGCCGATCGGTTCGACCGGCCAGCGCTCGGCATGCCCGCCGCCACCCGGCACCACGCGCGCCAGCAAAGCCGCCGTTGCAGTCGCTTTGTCGACTGGGCCACCGTCCGCATCTGCAACGCGGAAACGCAGTTCCACCGGCTGACCCTCGTCGATCGATGTCAACGCATCACCAACCCATGTGATGCGCAGCCCGGGTGGGCGGTCGCGTTCGGTCACGCCCACCTGAAGGCCGATGCACTCGCGGATACGCGGTGCTTCTGCGGCCAACGCGAGCACCAGCGGGCCGGATGAGGGGAAGCGGAAACTGGTGGCATAGCGGCCGCGCGCCACTTCGCGCAAGCCGCGCTGGACAATCCTCACGGCCATCGGCGTATGTCCGTATGCGCGCACGCTGCTGTCCGGCGCGTTCATCCCTTCCATGTAGTGGTAGAGCGTGCGCTCGGACGGCGAGACGAAGAATGCGCCGTTGCGCTCGAAGGTATTGGCCATGGTCGATGCGATCGGCAACTCCGGCATGGCGCTGACCGCCGAGGAACCGACAGGCAGATATTGCAGATCGGTCACCGGCAGCCGCGCCAGCGGGAAAATCGCGACCTGTTCGATATCGAGCGTGCGCACGTAGGCATACAGCTCGGTGAACATGATGTCGTAGGGGCGACCGGAGATGGTGATCTGCTTGACCAGCTTCGCGGTGCCGGTATCGACCACTTCCAGCCGATGCTGGGACGGATTGACGATCAACAGATGACGGCCATCGGGCGTCAGCTTGGCCGGGCCGAGGCCGCGCTCCACGACCACGCGATCAATCTGCGCACCACGGCGATCCAGCCGATGGATCACGCCTTCCGCCCCATCGATGACCCAGACCTGCCCCGCCTGATTCGACGAGGACTGATTCAACGAAGATTGATTCAACGAGGACTGGTTCAACGAGGGCTGATTGAGTACCACCAGTCCGATCGGCTGCCCACCCAGCTCGGTCTGCGCGATCAGGTTCGCACTGCCCGTATCCAACGTACTGACCATGCCACTGTCGCGACTGGTGACGTAGAGATAACGGCTGTCTTCGCTGAATGCGATTTCGTGATGCCCCGGCGGCAGCGACACCGTATGCACGACACGGCCATCCGCCACGTCGATCGCGGCGACCCCGTCCTCAGCGCTGTCCGCGCCACGATAGGCGGCCCAGAGCAGTCGGCCATCGGGCTGCAGGGCAAGCCGGGTCGGTTGACCGGCCAGCGTCACCCGCTGCTGCAGGCGCAATTTGCCCAGATCGATCACCGCCACCTCATTGCGCGACGGCAGCGCGACGAACAGCAGGGAATCGTCCGCCGTCTGCACCCAATCGAATGGCGTAGCGCCCAACTGGATCGACGTATACAGACTGGAACGGCCGGCGAATTCGACCGTCGGGTCCAGCACCGAGATGCTGCCCTCGCGGTCCATGGTCATCACCCAGTAGCCGGTGAGGTCCAGCAGCGGGCGACTGAGCAGTCCGCCGCTGAGGAACGACGCCACACGCTGACCGCAGACCGGAACCGCACCCGACATCGGCGAGACCTGCCGGTCCAGCCACAGGCCGATCGGCAGGTTGGACAACGGCTGGTCGTCGGCCAGGCGCTGGACTTCCACGCGCAGATCCACCTGTTCGCCCATCGTGGGTGCGCGACGTCCGGTGTCTTGCTGCGGCAGCACCTGCAGTCGCATCGACACGCCTTCGACCTCGATCTGCCGATCCAGATACGGTTCGACAGCGCCCACCGACGCCATCGAACCGCACCAGAGCAGTGCTCCAAGCACCGCGCACCGCAATCCAGTCATCCTGAAGGTCTTCCGGTCATGCTGCCCTCATCGGTGTGCCCTCATGCGGCGCGTCCTCATCGGTGTGTCCTCATGGGTATGTGCTCATGGGTGGCAGCGGCCCGGCAGTGGCGTGGTCGCCAGTGTCGAAGGTTGTACGCGGAGAATGCCCCACAGCCCACTGGTGATGCCGAAGCCAGCCACATCGCGCCAGAGATAGTCGCCGCTCATCCGATGCAGGCCGCCGGTCTCGCGATGGATGCCTTTCGGGCGGTGCGGATCCGGCGGCGAGTAGCCGAGGACGATATCGAAATGGGCCATCGGGCTGACGCTTTCCTCGGCGCCCATTGCAAACGAGAGCGTATTGGCGCCGATGCAGTGCGAAGCCACGCCCCAGTCGGCCGGTTTGTTGCCCATCGGAAGCCCGTTGCCGTCGACCCGCTCTGCAATGTACGGATCGCGCGGCCAGTCATGCCCATGCAGTGTCCACGTCGTACCGCGGCCGGTGCCGGTGGGCAACAGGACGCGCATCCGTGTTTCCTGCCCGGCATTGGCCAGCATGATCGGTACGTAGGGTTCGCCGACGTTCGGGGTTGCCGAGGTTGCGGTGCCGCCGTTGTCGCAGCACTTGTTCGAGAACGCCTGCCAGGCATTGTCGACACCGCCGAAGCCTTCCTTGCCGAACGGCGAATCCGCCGGCAACCCGAACCGGAACCACATCGGCTCGGTGCCGTAGTTGATCGCCATGTGACCGGAATCGTGCGCGTCTTCCGGCGCGGTGGCGAGGAAGGCATCGCCGGCAGTTGCCTTTTCCGCTGCCAGATTGGGGATCGCATTGATCCTGTTCACGCCATTGTTCAAGAAGGGCTTGTTGCCGTAACGCAGGTTCAGACCTTTCTGATGCACCACGACCAGATCACGCATCGTCTGCTGACGCGGTGTGATCACGCCGCGATCGTATGCCGGATATGTGAGGTTCGCGGTAGCGCGGGTACGGCGGGTATTGCTCTGGCCCACACCCGGGTTCTGGCGATCGATCGCGGTGTCGTCGGAATACTCGTTCCAACTCGACCTCCACGGTTCGATCACCAGCGCGCCCACGGCCGCCTTCTGGCCCTGTTTGATGCGATCCGGCGGCGTGAGATTGGTGCCGCCGTATTCGACATCGACAAAGCGACAGGCATTGTTGATTTCGGACGTCGGCCTGAACTGCACCAGCCGCGTGCTGTCGGCACTGAGGGCGGGATAACCATCGGCATTCACCCAGCGATACGCATCACCGGTGCCATCGTCGCTGTCGTCCACGCCACCGATATCGTTGACGAAACTCTGCAGCAATTGCGCCGAGAGCAGCTTGCTATCGATCGCCTTCGATTCGGCGCGGTTGTAACTTTCGATGCGATTCTCGAATGCGGACAATAGTGCCGTATTGCTGGCGCATGCCTGGCGTTTCTGGAACACGGCGCTGCGGTCGAAGGCAGCCTTGTCGTCTTCGATCAACGGCGCGGAATCCAGCGGTTCCGTACTGGCAGCCAAACGCGCCGTAGCCGCAGGAAGACCAGCGTCGGCAGATTCAAGGCATTGCGCATTGTTCGCCGACTGGATCAACGCATCGATCAAGGCTGCTTCCGGCGCATTGATCGCCGCCGCCTGCAGGCGCGTCGGCGAAATCGTGGTCGCAGCCAGACGACGCGGCTGCAACCGCGTCGGCGACAGACGCGTGCCGGCCGTGGTCGTCCCCTGCGCATTCAGCAGAAGACCCGTTGCGACATCGCCGAACGCCGCTTCGTCATAGACCTCGGCCAAGGGACGCTGGAAGGGTTTTCCACCGATCTGGCTGAGCACGTCGTAGCCACCAAGCACCGGAGTCGTCGGGCAGCTCTCGGCCGATGCCACGGTCTGCAGCAGCCCTGCATACCACTGATACACCATCGCGCGGTTGGGCTCGATCGTACTGCGACGATTTACGCCGACGTTGTTGCCGTCGTAAGACTGCACGTCGTAATGGACCAGCTGCGGATGCAGGCCGATGCGATTGGATGGGCGGATCAGGTTGTTGTTGAACGAAGTGGAACCGCTGCCTGGATTGCCCATGCTGCGCGGAACCAGTGGCGTCAGCATGGTGTAGCCGTCAAGATCAGGCATGCGGTCACGACGCACGGGCAATTTGTTGCGCAGGGTCATGCGCACGCACTCGCCGGCTGCAGCGCGCAGGACGATGGGCTCCACCGGACGCCCGGCGATCAACTTGCCGGTGACGGGATCAAGATCGCCGGTGCGTACGAACATGATCGCGGTCGGGTCGTGCAACGGACCAGCGCCGTATGTCTCGGTCCGGATCAGCTTACCGACCTCGTCACGGATCTCGATCTGGATACCGGTCGTGCGCGGGTTGTAGATCAGCGTGCCGCCATCGGCATCGAGATAAGTGCCTGTCGGCCCCTTGTCGATGTAAGCGCCCAGCGAGTTGGCCAGCGCTTGATTCGCCAGCACTGCGCTGACGTCGTACAGCCTCACGGGCGCACCTTTCGGGCAATCGTTCAACAACACGGAGCCCTGCCCCGGCTCGAGCAGGCTGGGAATCGGGTTGCTCGGCAATGTCTGCAGTTTGTCGGCCACCGCACTGCGCCGGTTCAAACTGCGCAGCACGCCCCAAACCCCGTTCCACATGCCGTCCTGACTGCTGTCCATCGAATACATGCGGTCGTTCTGGTGATTGCGGGTGTTGTAGTCGGTAATCCGTACGCCGAAGGTGAACTGTTCGGACAGGCCGGTGTTCTGCGCGTTGCGCCAGCCCGAGTTCGGTGCCTGGCCGAAGCCAGAACCGCTCTGCGTCCAGCCGATCCCGTTGATGCTGCCGGTGTGCTCGTGCTCGTGCGAGCCCGCCTGCACTTTCACGCGCACGAGGTCGCCGGAATAGGCACGCATGATCGGCGTGAACGGATCGCCCTGTACCGCACCCGACTGCACCGAATACGGCGTGTTCGGCGAGCCATTCGTCGCGCACACCGGATTGGAGCTGGGCGACGCGAAAGGCACGTTGCCATCGGCGTAGTTCATCGGCATGCATTTGCGATCTGTGCGGGTCTGCAGGGCGAAAGCCATGTCGCCTGCCAGACCATCGGCCTGCATGCCCGACTTGCCATCAGGACCGCTGCGGCTCGGATCGTAGACCCGTGCGGCGATGGGTTCGTTGCGATAGTTCACCACCATCATGCCCACGTCGTCGGCGGAGATCGCTTCGGGACATGGGCGCGGCGGCCTGGGCACGCTGCTGTAGACCGCACCCGGCAGACGTGTCGCAGCTTTGCCGCCAGGGCAGTCGGGTGAATGCTCGACGATATCCGGCAGCCCTGTCAGCGACGATGAAGCAGGCTTGCGTACCGATGGGTTGATCGCCGTGCGGAAACTCTGGGTAGTGGGCAGCGACACCGGATCGATGGACGAAGGCTTGCCCTCCTTGCTCACGCCCACGTACACGCCCTTGTGATACGCGTGCTGGAAGTCGCCGAACTGCAGGAAGAACTCGCGGTGTGCGTCATCGCGGCCGTCGTTATCGACTTGCAGCTTGCTCTTGTTCTTGCCGGTAATGATCGCTTGCCACGTAGTCGGGCCACCATCGGCTCGGGTGGCGAGTAGCACGCCGGTTTCGTTGTGCCGCCATTCGGAGCCCGGCGGTTCGGTCAGCATCGTCGCGTACAAACCGAGCTGCTGATGGGTCGACGGCCCGAGATGGTCATGGGTGAACGTGATGCCAAGACCGCGATGGGTGCCGCCCGCATTCACGATCGGGTCGGAGAACCAGCGCTGGATCGTCGTCCGCGCACCGAACCAATCGCAGGCGCCGGGGAAACCGTACTCGTGTTCGAACTTGTGTACGTCACCACCGACATCATTCCAGAGTGTCGGGCAGTCGGCGCTCTGATGTCCGGCAAGCGTTCCGAAATACGGATGCGCCTTCGGAACGAGCGGATCGTTGCTGCCGTTGTACGGGTTGGGAATGGTCGGCTGGCCAGCCGCCGCGCGGGCGTTGTTCCAGGCGTTGATCGCATGGATGCGCTCGCGCACGGCACCAGGTGCGAAGGTGCCGTCTTCGTAGTTCCAACCGTTGGCACTGCCGTCACCGGAGGTCAGATCCCACTTCGGCAGATGGATATGTTGACCGATGACATCCGTCGGCGTGGTGATCTGGTAGTCGTCGGCATAGAACTCCTTCGGCACCAGATTGGTGTGTTGATAACGTGCGCAGTCGAACGTATTCATGCGCAGTACCAGTGGTTCCGGCGCGCGGGTCTTGTCCAGCGTGGCCGCCACGTCTTCCCACAGCGACAGGATGCGCTGCTGTGGATAGTGATAGCCAAGCTTGTTGAAGACCACGTCGAGCTGGATGTTCGCACCCTTGTAGACACGCGGATTATTGGCACCGAACTCGATACCGCCCGGCAGTGCATCGGTCACGCTGATCATGCCGCCCAGCGAACTGCCGCCGAAGAATTTGCCGTTACCGCCTTTCAGCAGTTGATTGCCATCATCATCGATGCAGGGGTCGTTGTAGGGCGAGCCCGGCACCGGTTTTGCGCCATTCAACACAAATACCGCAGGCGAGACATTGCCGGCCATATCGACTTTGCTTGTCGGATGATTGCGCACGGCGTGATAGTCCATCGCCACTTTTTCCAGCGGCGTACCAGACTCATCGAAATAGACTGGACGCGCCTCCAGGATCTCTTTTTTCGCGGTGAGCCGATCGAGCTCGGCATGATCCTTGGCGTCTTCGGTGTAGCCCAACAGCGCGTGACGCGGCAGACCACCATCGAAACCGCCCGCACCGGCATCCATGTCCAGCGGCGGCGTGGTCGGGCGCGAACCGATCGACGCACCCACACCGGCGTGTTCGGTCACGCCAGCCATGAAGAACGGATAACCCGGATTGCGGGTCTTGCCTGCATCGAAGGTGTTGTCGAGATGCGCAACGGAGCCGATCCGGTTTGGCTTGGCCTCGACATGAACGTCTTCGGGCATCGGTGCAATGCCTTTCCCGGGCAGCGGCACCACTGCGGGAATCGGCGTGCCGAGGGCGATCTCGCCATCAGGCAGCGCACGCGCTTTTTCGGCGGGTCGCCCGTCTTTCAGTTGCCAGGGCTTCTGATGAAAACCGGTATCGTTCTGACTCACCGCCAGCGGCGTACCGCTTTCCATCACGTCGTGATTGCGCCACATGTACCACATGCCCTGCGCGAAATGCGGGTAATAGTGGCAATGGAAAATCGCATCGCCGACGGTCTTGTTGCGATTGCCCGAGCCGCCAAACGCGATCTCGTAGGTATAGCCTGAACCCGGTCCGATCCCCTGCGCATCGATGTAGTTCGAATTGTCGTCGTTCGGATTGAACAGCCACTGATGATTGTGAAGATGGAAGATGTGCTGTTCCTTGCCCGCATGGATATTGCGGAACTTCACGAAATCGCCGATGTAGCTGTGATGCACGTTCGCGGGATCATGCGGGTAGTAAGTCGTCGTGGCCGCCCATTGCGGATTGCCGGTACGGTCCGTCTTGTTGCGCCAATCGGGCGCGCTGCCATCGTCGGTGAACGCACAGAACTTGGCGCGTTCGTCTGCATACTGGCTATTGAGATGGCCGTTGGCATCCAATGCGATGTACTCGGGCTGACAGCGCGCGGTCGCAAGATTCGCAGGCTTGTCGACCAGCATCGCTGGATCGCCGACCGAATACGACGAGAGGAAGAATTCCTCGTACGCGCAGTCGATGCAGTCGTTCATCGGTCCGGTCTGCAGGCGGTTGGCGATGATTTCCGCGCCAATGCCGCCCGAGCCGTAATTGATCATGAAAGCGTCGCGCACACCGTGCAGGGTGTGGCCAAGCTCGGGATGTTCGAAAAAGTAGGGATAGGCCTGGGTCGCGGCATTCTCGTCATGGAAGATCGACACGAATTCGCGGAAGGGTTCAAGGCGCGTCGGTACCGTCGGGTTGCGTTTTCCAGTGGATTCGAGCGGATAGGTGCTTGCAGGGAAACTGCCGTCCTTGTTTGGCCCCACAATCACCGCATTGACGTCGCTGTGGACGATGCGGTTGGACATCAATATGCCGATGATCGGCATGCCGGCTTTGCCTTCCTGGCACCAGATGCCGTTCGGGCAGTCGTTCGGATACAGCGCGTCGTAATCGATCACCGGCTGACCATCGGCGGTGGTGTTGCGGGTCGCGAGACGCATTTCCTCCTCGGTCAGCTGGCCACGGTAGAACTTCGCGTTGACCGGCTGCACCGCGACGGAACCGAACAGGCCAACGCCGACATCACCGGCAGACCCTTCTCCGCCGAACACAGCGCCATCATTGGTGACCAGAAAACCACCTTCGTCCGGCGCATGGAAACAGTACTCGGCTGTTTTGCCGGGCGCGACCAGCGAATTGCCATTCACGCCGACATACGAGCTGTCGTCCTTGCTGCCGTCCACCAGTTGCAGCCCTTGCGGATGGAAACCGACCGTGCGGCTGGCAACCTGATCGTCGATTTTGAAAATGCGCTGATTGTCTGGCGTCGTGACCGGATCCTTGATCGCATGTTCCATCGGGTGATCCACCCCTGGCAGCGGATCGGGTGTGGACTGGAACGGGTTGCCCGGCGTTGTGTGCGGCGGCACAGACTTCAGTTCGAGCATGTTCGAGAAACGCACCCGCAAGTACTGCCCTGCCGCGACACGCAATACCAGCGGTCGCGGACGCAGATCCGGTCGGAGCGCGATGCTGCGACTGTCGTTGCGCGACAGCGCGCTCTTGAACAAGTCCTCACCCTGCGCCGTGTAGTTCAGCGGGTATCCGCTGCCCAGGTCGATAACGTCGTGTCGCAGCGCGTACATCATCCAGTTCACGTTCTGCGCACCGATGCGGTTGAACACCATCGGGTGATCGATCGCGACCACATCTGCAACCACTGCATCTGCAGGGCAATTCGAACGGGTAATGACGCTGGTCAAATCCAGTCTTGGATCGAACACCGTGCGTATGGGCACACGGGCCGGAGATACAACACGGCCCGGTCTTGGCTGGGAATGGACGATGCCCGCCCAGAGCACAGCAAACGTCAACAACAGAGCCACACCATGACGACTGTTCAACATGGGACTTCCTCCCCCATTGGTCCGTTACGGAACCGCGGCGCACCCCAATGCACGTCCAGACACACATGCACTCACCACTTGAAAATGAGACTAAAGAACAAATTTAAGATGGAATTACCGACAACCGGTATTTTTATTCAGATAGACGGTATTTACAGCAGAGAAAATACGGCAATGCAACACAAGCCATACCACTGAGAGGAATGTGTACTGGCAACAGGCATCGTCGTTAAGCCATCCGTTTTCTGCCATGGCGCGATACAGTCCGCTTCAGACAATTGGTTCCATCGCCGAGGAAACGCCATGACCGCATTGACCGATGAACTGTTCGCCCAACTCGAAGGTGCACCGCTGCAGCAGATTTCCGAGCAACTCGGCATTGGTCGCGCTCAGACCGCCGGCGCGATCAGCGCTGCGCTGCCACTGCTCATCGGCGCGCTGGGCAAGAACGCCAGCCAGCCGCAGGGCGCGGAAGCGCTGTTCGGCGCGCTGCAGAAGGACCACGTCGGCGGCGGCGGTCTCGGCGATCTGCTCGGCATGGTGCTGGGTGGTACGCAGACCCGGCAGACCAATGGCGCGGGCATGCTCGGCCATATTCTGGGCGGCCAGCAGGCCGTCGCGCAGCAAGGGCTGGGCCAGGCGACCGGCCTCGGCGGTGATCGCGCCGGACAGCTGATGAAGATCCTCGCCCCGATCGTGATGAGCTATCTCGCCAAGCGCATGTTCAGCGGCGAAGCCAACGGCGGCAACGTCAGCCCGCAGGTGCTGGGCAACATCCTCGGCCAGGAACACCAGCAGGTGCGGCAGCAGGGTGGTCTGGGCGGCGGCCTGCTCGGCGCGGTGCTCGACCAGGACGGCGACGGTCAGCTGGGCATCGGTGATCTGCTGAAGATCGGTGGTGGGCTGTTGGGCAGCAATCGCTGATACACGGTCGCCAGCGCGATCAACGATGCAGCGACGGCGGGCGCAGGCCCGCCGTTTTCATGCCCGCAATCTGGCGCAATAGGATTTAGCTATCAAAAGTGTCGGAATAATCGAATTCCATTGATGCCTTCAGCCCCGTAGCTTGTGTCCACGCCCAAGTGCATCCGGGTACTCGCATTTCCAACAGGAATACGATCGCTGGGTGCGCACAACTCAGGAGAGCACCATGTCGACCGAACCCAAATGCCCATTCCCCCACGGCGCCCAGCAGCAGACCATGGCCAGCGGCGGTCGCGGCAACCGCGACTGGTGGCCCAACCAGCTGAATCTCGACATCCTGCACCAGCACCCGGCGACGTCCGACCCGATGGGGGCGGATTTCGACTACACCGCTGAGTTCAAGACGCTGAACCTCGACGCCGTGGTCGCCGATCTGACCGCGCTGATGACCGATTCGCAGGACTGGTGGCCCGCCGACTGGGGCCACTACGGCCCGCTGTTCATCCGCATGGCCTGGCACTCGGCCGGCACCTACCGCATCTCCGACGGCCGCGGCGGCGGTGGCAGCGGCTCGCAGCGCTTCGCGCCGCTGAACAGCTGGCCGGACAACGGCAATCTCGACAAGGCCCGCCGCCTGCTGTGGCCGATCAAGCAGAAGTACGGACGCAAGCTGAGCTGGGCCGATCTGATGATCCTGGCCGGCAACGTCGCGCTGGAATCGATGGGCTTCAGGACCTTCGGCTTCGCCGGTGGCCGCCTGGACATCTGGGAACCTGAAAAAGACATCAACTGGGGCGCAGAGGCCGAATGGCTGGCGACCAGCGACAAGGCCAATAGCCGCTATTCGGGCGACCGCCAACTGGCCAACCCGCTCGGCGCGGTACAGATGGGCTTGATCTACGTGAACCCGCAGGGCCCGGACGGCAACCCCGATCCGGTGGCTTCAGGCCGCGACGTCCGCGAGACTTTCGCGCGCATGGCGATGAATGACTACGAAACCGTCGCGCTGGTCGCCGGCGGCCACACGTTCGGCAAAGCGCATGGTGCCGCTCCCGACTCCAACTGCGGTCGCGAGCCGGAAGGTGCGGACATCGAAGAGCAAGGCTTCGGCTGGAAGAACGCATTCGGCAGCGGCAAGGGCGAGCACGCCATCACCAGTGGCATCGAAGGCGCGTGGAAGCCGAACCCGACCACCTGGGACATGGGTTACTTCGACATGCTGTTCGGCTACGAGTGGGAACTCTCCAAGAGTCCGGCCGGCGCCCACCAGTGGCATCCGAAGGACGTGCGCGAAGAACACATGATTCCGGACGCTCACAACCCGG
>JBGSID010000175.1:0-15265 GCA_041751895.1 Lysobacteraceae bacterium
TCGACCTCAACGCGCTGTCGGCCAGCATGCGCAGCGCATTGCGGCGCGAACCCGAGCCCTTGGCGCAGGCCGAGCCACCGCCGGAGGCATTGGAAGAGCCGCTTCAGGAAGAGGTATTGCCCGAAGCCCTGCCTGAGCCTCCGCCCGAACAGCAATTGCAGCCCCAGGAGCAATTGCCCGATCCCGACAAGGTGGATCAGCAGGAAGTGAAACCGGATTCCACGGCGTCCGACACCGCCGAGCGCGAGCAGGAAGCGAAGCAGCGCCAGGGGCAGGTCGATCTGACCTTGCGCGAACGTCAGCAACAGGTTGAGCAGAAAGCCCGTACGGCCATGGAAGAAGAGCGCCAGCGCCAGCTCGAAGATATCCGTCGCCAGCGCGCACAAGCCGAGCGTCAGGTCGCATTGTCGGAAGAACGTCTGCGTCAGCTCGCCGACCGGCGCGCCCAGCAGGCCTCGGCTGCCGCCGCCAGCGCTGCACCGCCGCCGGGTAATCGCGGCACGGAGACCGATATGACAGCCGCTTATGTCCAGGCATTGAGCGATGCGATCCGTAGCAATTGGACCCAGCCGGACAACGTATCGCCTGCACAGCTCTGCAAGATCACCATCCGCCAATTGCCCGGCGGCGAAGTCATCGATGCCCAGGTCGATCCGTCGTGCCCCTACGATGAACAGGGGCGCCGTTCGGTGGAGGCGGCGGTGCTGAAGGCGCAGCCGCTCCCGTATCGGGGGTTTGAGTCGGCCTTCCAGCGCACGTTGACGATCAAATTCAGGGCCGAAGATCGCTGAGTTTCGCGACATTTGGCTGCCGAGTCCGGCGCCGTTCATCTTTCTGACTGCTTTCGCAGCCAAGCTGTGACCTCTTTCCTGTCGCCCCCGAGTCCCCGGACCTCCGATGACCCATTCGACGATCCACACGAACTCCCGATCCAGACGCTCGCCGAAGGCCATGCTGATCCATGCCTTCCTGTTCGCACTCCTGTTGCCGATCTGTGCCTATGCACAGCAGCGTGGCCTGGAGATCGACATCATCGGTGGCAATGCCTCGGCCCTGCCGATCGCGGTGGTGCCGATGCCATACCAGGGCACGGCTGCGGCACCGCCGACCGATATCGCCGACGTCGTTCGCGCCGATCTGGCCCGTTCCGGCCAATTCCGGGCCATGCCGGAATCCGACATGGGCGCGCAGCGCCCAACGCGCGGCAGCGATATCGATTTCGGTTTCTGGCAGCAGGCCAAACAGAATTTCGTGGTCGTCGGCCGGGTGATGGACGCTCCCGACGGCAGCTATCGCGTCGAATACGAGTTGTACGACATCGGCAAGAATCGCCTGCTGGCGTTCGCGCTGACCGCACGGGCCAATGCCATGCGCGATGTCGCCCATCAGGTTGCCGATGCGATCTATGAAAAGATCACTGGTGTGCGTGGTGCCTTCTGGACCCGCATCGCCTATATCACCGCATCCGGTGTCGGCAAGAACGCCAGCTATGCGCTGATGGTTGCCGATGCCGACGGCTACAACCCGCAGACGGTGGTGCGCTCGGACAAGCCGCTGCTGTCGCCATCGTGGAGTCCGGATGGTCGCAAGCTCGCCTATGTCAGCTTCGAGCGCGGCAATTCCTCGATCGTGATCCAGGACATCGCCACCAGCGCACGCGAAACCATCGCAAGTTTCAAGGGCATCAACGGCGCCCCGAGTTTCTCGCCTGATGGCCGCAAGCTGGCGATGGCGCTGTCCAAAAGTGGCAATCCCGAAATCTATGTCATGGATCTCGGCAGTCGTGCGCTGACGCAGCTGACCAATCAGTTCGGAATCGATACCGAGCCGACATGGAGCGCGGACGGCAACACGCTTTATTTCACCTCCGATCGCGGCGGCAAGCCACAGATCTATCAGGTGTCCGCCGGCGGCGGCAGCGCCAGCCGCGTGAGCTTCCAGGGCAGTTACAACGCCAAGGTCACGGTGTCTTACGACGGCAAGAAAATGGCCGTGGCACAGGGCAGCGGCAACGTGTACCGTATCGCGATGCTCGACCGTAGTCTCGGTTCGCCGCGCTGGTCCATGCTTTCGCCGGGTTCGCTCGACGAATCGCCGAGCTTCGCGCCGAATGCCAGCATGGTCCTGTATGCGGCGAGAGAAGGTGGTCGCGGTGTGCTTTACGCCGTTTCTGCCGATGCCCGGGTACGCCAACGTCTGGTGCTCGCCAACGGTGATGTCCGCGAACCTGCTTGGGGCCCATATCGTTTACCGCGCTGATGCCGCACCGAAGACCTGACTCAACGCCTCATTCCATCCGATCCCCCGTGACCACCCCAGCGAGAAAGACGAGGACCACCATGAATACGACGACCCGAGTGCTGCTGACTGCGTTCCTGTGCGTGACTGCGGTTGCCTGTACCAAGAAAGTGAAAGAAGAGCCGAACACCAACGCCACCCCCAGCTCTGCGGGTACCTCCACCAGCGCCGGCACCGGCACCGTGACCGACAACGGTCCGGTCCGCACCGGCGCCTACGGCCCTGGCGACCTCGATACCGATGCCTGCCTGCGTCAGCGCGTGGTGTACTTCGATCTGGATCAGGATGCGTTGAAGCCTGAATTCCAGGAGATTGTCGCCTGCCATGCGAAGTACCTGCGCGATCGTCCCAGCGCGCGCATGACGCTCGAAGGCAATGCCGACGAACGCGGCAGCCGCGAATACAACGTCGGCCTTGGCGAACGTCGTGGCAATGCGGTGTCGTCGGCAGTCCAGGCCAACGGCGGTTCCGCCGGCCAGATCAATGTGGTCAGCTACGGCGAAGAGCGTCCGACCTGCACCGAATCCAGCGAAGACTGCTGGGGCCGCAACCGTCGGGTCGAGATCGTCTACACCGCGAAGTGATGCGACAGCAGTAATACAGTCGAAACGCGGGGCATCGTGCGCGATGCCCCGCAGACTCGGTCAGCACCGGTTCGGAGACCGAGGGACTTTGATCTCCAGGCACCGACCTCCAGGTTTTGAATATCGTGATTAAAAGACGTCTGCCGCTCTCCGCCTGCCTCCTGCTTGTTTTGGCATTCGCTGCTCCGGCCTGGGCACAGCGCGTCAGCACTTCCGATCGCCTGACTGCGCTCGAACAGCAGCTTTCGGCCATGCGCTCCGGCAATCTCGACCTGCTCAATCAGATCGGCGAATTGAAAACCGAAGTGCAGTCGCAGCGGTCGCAGATCGAAGTCCTGCAGCAGCAACTTGAACAGCAGAAACAGAGCGGGCGCACCCAATATCTCGATCTCGACGGCCGTCTGAACCGGCTGGAAAGTGGTGCCGCACCGCAGGATGTCGTGCCGACGCCGACGCTCCCTTTGTCGAATGTCTCCACAACCGTGGCAACACCGTCCGTGCAGACCCCGAGCGTGCCGGTGCCTCATGTCGAAGACACGCCGCCGCGCGTGTACGGCGATGCCTCGACGCAGGGCGGCAGGAATGTCGATGAGCGCAGCGCCTACAACGCCGCTTTCGATGCGCTGAAGGCCGGCCGCTATGCTGATTCCGCGCGCCTGTTCCAGGCCTTTCTCGATGATCATCCCAGTGGCACGTATGCGCCGAATGCCATGTACTGGCTCGGTGAAAGTTATTACGTGACCCAGAACTACGCGCTTGCCCAGGAACAGTTCCAGCAACTGATCGACATCTACCCGACGCACGACAAAGCCGCCGGCGCATTGCTGAAAGTGGGGTTGTGCCAATACGGTTTGCGTCAGCTCGATGCGGCCGAAGCCACGCTGCGCAAGGTCACCACACGGTTTCCGGGCTCCGAAGCTGCGCGCACCGCTGAAGATCGCCTGCGTGCGATCCAGTTGTCGCGGGTCAGGTGACAGCGGCTCGTCTGCAAAGCGCCGGACCATTGCCGGCGAGCGCCAAGCCACACCACAGGCTCACTCAGCCGTTAAAATGTGCCGATGAACGCCGTCACTGCGGCCGCCGGAGCGGCGGATCGCCTCAAGATCACTGAAATCTTCCTGTCTCTGCAGGGCGAAGCCCGCGATGCAGGGTGGCCCACCGTATTCGTGCGCCTGACCGGCTGCCCGCTGCGTTGCCAGTATTGCGATACGGCCTATGCCTTCTTCGGCGGCGAATGGCGTGGCATTGACGACATCCTCACCGAGGTCGCAAGTCATGGTGTTCGCCATGTCTGTGTGACCGGCGGCGAGCCACTGGCCCAGAAACGTTGCGTGGATCTGCTGCGTCGTCTCTGCGATGCCGGCTATTGCGTATCGCTGGAAACCTCTGGTGCGATCAATGTCTCCGATGTCGACCCACGGGTTTCGCGCGTGCTCGACATCAAGACGCCGGGTTCGGCCGAAGTCGCGCGCAATCGCTGGGAAAACCTGCCGCTGCTGACCGCGCACGATCAGATCAAATTCGTCCTATGCAGTCGCGAAGATTACGATTGGGCGCGCGGCATCGTCGTCGAGCATCGATTGAATGAACGCTGCGACGTGCTGTTCTCGCCGAGCAAAAGCGAAATCTCCGCGCGTGATCTCGCCGACTGGATCGTCCAGGATCGTTTGCCGGTGAAATTCCAGATGCAGTTGCACAAGCTGTTGTGGAACGACGAGCCCGGACGTTGAACAAAAGGAAACACATCGCATGAAACCCGCCGTCGTTCTCGTCTCCGGAGGCATGGACTCCGCTGTCGTGTTGGCCATCGCCCGCGAGCAGGGCTTTGCGCCGCATGCACTCAGCGTGCGTTACGGTCAGCGCCATACCTCCGAACTCGACGCCGCAGTGCGTGTCGCCAAATCGCTTGGCGCCACTGCACACAAGACGGTGAATGTCGATCTCCGCAGCCTCGGTGGATCGGCCTTGACCGCCGATATCGCGGTACCCGTCGACACCGACGGTCACATCATCGGCGCCGACATTCCCGTCACCTATGTGCCGGCGCGCAACACCATCATGCTGTCGGTCGCCCTCGGCTGGGCTGAAGTCCTCGGTGCGACCGATCTGTTCTGCGGCGTCAATGCGGTGGATTATTCCGGCTACCCCGACTGCCGTCCCGAGTTCATCGCCGGTTTCGAGGCGCTGGCCAATCTCGCGACCAAGGCGGGCGTGGAGGGCGCCGGTTTCCGCGTCCACGCCCCGCTGATGCGGATGACCAAGGGCGACATCGTCCGCGAGGGCTTGCGTCTGGGCGTCGATTTCGCCGAGACGGTCTCGTGTTATCAGGCGGATGTCGAGGGTCGCGCCTGCGGCCATTGCGATGCCTGCCGCCTGCGTGCGGAGGGGTTTGAAGCTGCCGGCGTGGCCGATCCCACCCGTTATGCCGTCGATTGATACATTTCTCGGCGGTTTAGGCTAAAATGCGCGCCCCGGCGCAATGCCGGTCGGCCCAGCGGCCGGATGCGTTGATCAAATCGTGGGCCGTTAGCTCAGTCGGTAGAGCAGAAGACTTTTAATCTTTTGGTCGAAGGTTCGAATCCTTCACGGCCCACCACACTTTCCCCGTCATTCGAACCATAGGCGATCGGCCGTCGGCAGCAACGCTGCGCCCGTGTTGGCGGGTAGTGGCTGATTGCGCGGTTTGTGCGCATCTAAAAGCCTGATGAATCGCGCGTTTTGAGATTCATCGTGCTTATAATCCGGGCTTCCGTGGATAGCAGGATATTGCGGATGCGTGACCGGCAAAGGGGCGCTTTGGAGCGCCGGGGATCGACGGGAAAAGTGGCGATGGATCGTAGGGCTTGGGGCAAGGCCCGGGTGAGTTTCGCTGCCATGGCGCTGACGTTGCTGGCCGGGTTGGGGCAGTCTGCAGGCATCCCGCAGGCATGGGCGCAATCTTCGCCGGTGCCGTTCGATCTCATCGGTGATCAAACGCCGGTGAGCCTGTCGGGCAGCCTGCCTGCTCACGATCCCACGGTTGGCAAGCTTGCTGGCAGCGGAGGCGTTTCTGGTGGTTCCGCCACCTATGACATTCCGATTGCGGTGCCGCCTGGTCGTCGCGGTATGCAGCCGGGGCTGTCCCTGAATTACAGCAGTCGTGCCGGCAACGGTATCGCCGGTATGGGCTGGTCGCTGTCGGGTCTGTCGTCGATGCACCGCTGTCCTCATACGTTGGAGCAGGACGGCCAGATCAGGGCGGTGCAGCTGGATACCGGCGACCGCCTCTGTCTCGATGGCCAGCGTCTCGTCCTCACCAGTGGTACGTACGGCGCGGCCAACGCCACTTACGGCACCGAGATGGAGTCGTTCGTCCGCGTGACCCAGCTCGGCGGTGATCTGGTTTCATCCGCCACTTACTTCAAGGTCGAACGCAAGTCCGGCGAGATCGCTTATTACGGCAACACCAACGCCTCCGCATCAGCGGCGCGGGTAGTCCCAGGTGGCGTCAGTGTCCCGTTGACCTGGATGATCGCCCGGGTTGAGGATCGCGTCGGCAACGGCATGGACTATGCCTATACCGCCTACGGCGATGGTGAGACGCTGGTCAATACCATCTGGTACACCGGTTTTGCCGGCGCATTGGGCAGCCGGCGCGTGATCTTCAACTATGAGGATCGCCCGGCCGGCGCCGGCATGAACGACCGGTCATCGTCCTATCTCGCTGGCGGTGTGACCCGGCAGACCAAACGTCTGACCTCGGTGCTCACATATGTCGACAGCACGCCTGTGCGCAGCTATGTGCTGAGCTACGGCAGTGCCGTCAGCACCACCACCGGGCGCAGCCTGCTGCAGTCTGTCAGCGATTGTGCCCATGACGGCACCAGTTGGGTCTGCAAACCGCCGACCACGTTCGCGTGGCAGCAGGGTGCGATCAACTATGCGCTCAAGACGATGCCCAGCGGTCTGTCGACGCCGACCATCGATGAAAAAGATACCGTGCGCCCAGCGGGCGATGTCGATGGTGACGGGGCACCGGAAGTGGTGGTCGTACGTCGCAATTCCGCGAACGCGAGCACGCAGCTATGGGTGGTGTCGTAGACGCCGGAACGTCAGTTGCGATGGACAATGTCGGTGCCTGCCGAATACGCCGCACCGTTCTTCAATTCGCAGGGACTGCAGGACTTCAACCAGGACGGGCGGATCGATCTGGTGTGGCTGGAGCCTACCGCCACGACGAATGTCAACGCGGTGGTGATCCGGCCGTGGAGCGGTGATCCGAATGCGACGACCTACAGCGCCGCATTCGCCACGGCGTGGAACACGGGGCTGTTGAGCGATAGTTTTCAGGGCGCGAACGGCCACTTCAGCCAGATCGCCGACATGGATGGCGACGGACGTTCGGACATCCTGATGGAGGAAACGCCGGGTAATGGCAGCCAAGGTGCCTGCGAGAAGAAGATCCGGATCTACCGCAATACACCCAACCCCACCTCGCCGCAGGCTCAGCCGACGTTCCCGTTGCTGGCGGAGCATTGCCTCGCGGGCGTGCAATACGATGCCTTCGGTAACCGTTCCTACGAGACCATCCAGAAGGTGTCGGACTTCGATGGCGATGGGCTGCCGGATTTGTTCATCGCCTCGCCGAAGACAAGCAACGTGGTCACGGGTGATGCCGGCGGCCTGCTGACCCGGATCGTGTTCGGTCGCCGTGCACCAGGTTATGCTCTGGAGAACAAAACATTCGTGAGTTTGAAGCAGGGCGTCGAACCGCCCGCCGATACGTATCAGATCGCGCCGGGCAAGTCTCCGCTCACGTTGTGGGTCGACGTCAACGGCGATGGCTTGGACGACTATCTCTATTCCCGTTATCAGGACGGCGCGATGCGCTGGACCTTGCGGATCAATAGCGGTGGCGTGCTGGCTGCGCCGCTGGCTTTCAGCAGTTCATCAGGTCTGATCGGCTGTTGGGCGACCGGCTCGCCGTTTGGGACTTGTTCGCCCGGTCCGTGGTACGCCGATGCGATCAGCGTCAGCGATATCGATGGCGACGGTCGCATGGAGTTGCTGGTGCCGACCCGCTTCGCGGTGAACCGTTGCATGCATCTGGCGCCGGTGCCGTCGCAGACGTGTGCGATCAGCGAGAGTCAGCCCGAATGCTATGACCGCTACTTCTGCCCGGAGAACCCCGCGACCGCGCAGCCGGTGATTCAGGGCATTGGCGCTAACGCGCCGTTCGTGCAGGCGAACGGCGGCACCTCGCTGGAACAGCCGGACCGGGTGATGCCGCTGCACCAGATGGGCTACGGCGGCATTTACGACGGCAGTGTTTATTACATGAGCGCGCTCCGGTTCGTAGAGACCACGCCCGGCACCGTCGAATTGCGCGAACAGCAGACCGATCTGCTCGGAAATTCGTTTTCGTTTGAAGCGGATATTTACGGTGATGGCCAGGCCGACCGCATCGCCAAGATTGCCCCGCCGTACAGTGATCCCTCCGCCTATGGCGTGCCTGCGCAGTACGCAGATGGGACGCCTGTGCCGGCAGCGCTTTCGCCGCAAATCCTGCCAGGCAATCTGTCCATCTACACCACACTTCAGGCGATTGATGAAAACCAGGGCCCGGGTGCCCAGAAGAACCCGGACGGTATCACCCCACAGACGCAGGACATGCTGGCGATGGTCACCGATGGCTTCGGCCAGCAGGTGGTCTGGTCCTATGCGCCGCTGGCGGGCAAGGCAGGGCGCACGGCAGGGATGACGCCGCTGTACTCCGTGCCGATGGTGGCCTCGCAGCGTTACATCGACGAACGCCATATTTATTTCACATCGTCGATGCAGGTGGTGTCGGAGATGGTGCAGAGCGACGGCATTGGCGGCTATCGCAGTTGGCGTTACGGCTACGGCGAGGCGATGTACAACACTCAGGGGCGCGGCTTCCAGGGGTTCCGCACGCTCATCGAGGAAGACGTGCTGGCCGGGCTGCGCACCACGACCACCTTCCACCAGAAATTTTCGCTGACCAGTCAGCCCGAGCGCGTGGTGGTGAACCCGATCTCACGCTCGGGTGAGGACGGCGCCATTCGGATCGAGGCATACAGTTGGCGCTGCAATCGTGCCGATCGCGGCGATGCCACCGCATGCACACCGACGACAGGCGTTGCCAGGCAGTACTTTCCGTTCCTGGACACCAAGGATTCGCGGGCCTATGACGCGACCGCTGCCGCAGTGCCGGGCGCGACGCCCGAACAGATCGGTTTCGTCCGTGAAGTCGCTGCTGAAGATCCGGGGTGCGATGGCATCTACCCGATTGCATCGGGCTACGATGCCTACGGCAATCTGGTGTCTCGCACAGTGCAGAGCCGCGATCAAAGCACGGATGGCGGGTCGAACCGTGACCTTGACCGCCAATGCGTGACCGAGACCAACACCTACGTCGTGGACAGCGCCAACTGGTGGCTGGACAAGCTGGTCAGCAAGTCCGTGAAAACCAAGGTGCTGTGGGATGCAGGCCAACATCCGCTGCCAGCCGGAACCGCCAACCCGATGAGTATGGTCGAGACCGGTTTCGTCTGGAACGCCAACCGCACCTTGTCAACAGAGACGGTGCAGGCGGGTGTCGCCAACCAGCAGCGTGTCACCGCGTACACCTATCCGACCACCAACAACTACGGACTGCCCACGGGCGTGGGCGTCAGCGCCTCCGGCGACGCCAATGGCACCCGTTCCACCGGCACCAGCTACACCGCCGACGGCTACTTCCCGTTGGCGGTCGTGAATGCCTTGGGGCACAGCGCGACGACCTCCGTCCGCGCAAGGGACGGCCAACCCAGCAGCGTTACCGACGCCAACGGCCTGCGCACGCTGATCGACTACGACGCCTTCGGCATGGCGATCAGGAAACGCTTCCGCGGCGCAACCGATGCGGTGTATCTGGCCCCGGATCAGCAGACGGCGGTGAGCAAGTGCGACGTGACCGTGTGCTGGTTCCCGGTCGAGCAGTATCAGGTGATGACCGTTCAGGACGGCAGCCCGACACAGCTCACGCGGCATGACGCGTTGGGGCGCGCGACCTTGCAGGCACAACTCCAGCAGGATGGGGTGTGGAGTCATGTACTGACGGAGTACACCGCACGCGGCCAACAGCGGTATCTGACCGAACCGTTCCGTAGCGGTGATGCCATTGTTTCCACCTACTTCGCCTACAACGACATCCTCGGCCGGATGACGCAAAAGATCGTGCCCAAGCAGGGCGAAGACGGCCGTGGCGACATGGTCACGACCTACAGCTATGCCGGGCGCACGACCAATATCGAGGTCAAGGGCAGCGCCGATGCTTCTGGCGTCGCGGGCCTGAATTTGAGCCGCACCACCGACAGTCTCGGCCGTTATGTCGAAACGCTTGACGCGCTCAATGGCCGCACCCGGTTCTGGTACGAGTCGAACGGCAATGTTGCCGCGATCGAAGACGCCAACGGCGTGGTGACCAAGGCGAATTACAACACCATCGGCCAGCGTGTGTCAGTCAACGACCCGAACCAGGGCAGCTGGGGCTTCGCCTACAACGCGCTGGGCGAGGTGTTGGCGCAGACCGACGCCCGTGGCATCGCCACAACGCTGTCGTACGACAAATTGGGTCGCCCGAAGACGCGCAACGCCACCATCGACGTGACTGGCGACAACATCGCCGATACCGTCGCCGACAGTTGGGCCTATGACCCGGTGGGCGCCCTCGGCGCGCCCGCCAGCGACCAGCGCACCATCAACGGCGTGCTGGAGCGCAGCACTACACAGGTCTATGACAATCTGGCCCGCCCGGTGCAGAGCGACGTGACCCAGGCCTTGACCAGCGGCACCCAGAACTACCGAATGAGGATGAAATACGACAGCTACTACGGCCGGCCCGTGGGGCAGGAATTCCCCAACGGCGAAGCGGTGCAGGTGCTGTACTCGATCTACGGCCACGGACTCGCCGAGAAGGAACCGGTCAGCGGCATCGAATACCATCGCCTCAACAGCACAAACGCCCGTGGCCAGGCCACGCAGGAAACCTTCGGCAGCGGCGTCGTGCTCAACCCGCAGTACCAGCTGCAGACCGGCCAGCTCACCCAGCTGACCTACAGCAAAAGCGCGACCAACCTGCGCCAGCTGAGCTACGGCTACGACGTGTTCGGCAACTTGAAGCGCCAGAGTCTCAACGGTGGCACCAGCCGCGAGGACTACAGCTACGACCAGCTCCACCGCATGGTGCAGTCCATCCGCAGCGGCGCCGCGAGCGGCACCGTGAACTACGGCTACGACGCGGTGGGCAACATCGGCAAGAAGAGCGACTTCAGTACCAACACCACGAACGCCTACGGCTACACCGGCGGCAGCTGTGGCGGTGGCGCCAATGCAGTGAAGTCGGTCGCGCTGGCCGCAGGCGGCACCCGAACCTACTGCTACGACGCCAACGGCAACCTGACCAGCGACAGCGCAGGACTGGCGATCCAGTACGACCACCAGAACCTGCCGGTCACGGCGGCGCGTGGCGCGTTGAAGGACTGGTTCCGCTACGGCAGCGATGGCCAGCGCACCCGCAGTTGGGGCAGCGACGGCGCCCGCGTCTACCTGCCCGGCTACGAACACCGCACCGACACCGGCGAAACCAAGGTCTACATCGGCGACTACGCGGTGATCAGCACCACGGGCGCGACCCGCAAGGTCGAATACCTGTTGAAAGACCGCCTCGGCAGCGTCGATGCCGTCGCCAACAGCAGCGGCAGCGTCATCGAAACCCGTGGCTACGACGCCTTCGGTAAACCCCGGGACGGCAGTTGGAACAACCTCACCCCCGCGAAGATCGCCAGCGTCGCGGTCACGCCCAAAGGCTTCACCCTGCACGAACATCTGAACCAGCTGGAGCTGATTCACATGAACGGCCGGGCGTATGACTACAACTTGGGGCGGTTTACGGGCGTGGATCCGTTTATTCAGTTTCCGCTGAATTCGCAGTCGTTGAATCCTTATTCTTACATCCTCAATAATCCGTTGAGTGGGACGGATCCGACGGGGTATGCCGGCAAGTTCGATAGTGCATGTGATCGGCCGAGCATGATCGGCGCATGCGCTACTTCGGCGCATGATGCGAATGCAACGAGAGAGCGATCAGTAACCGTAAGAGACGGAGACGGTGCTAAGAAGACCGTCAATATGACGCAGACTACATCGCCTGATGGGACTAATAGCTATACCCAAGTTGGGGGCGTCGGTATCAGCAATGGTTATGCCGGTGGCGCAGGCTCTAAGGCCGAAAAGAGTACCGATGAAACCGGTGACATCGAAAACGCCTATAACAGGGACTTTAGAGATCCGGTCAAGAATGCGCTTGGTGTTGCGGCAAAAGGTGCGCAGGCTATACACGATGGCCTTGACCCCTGTATGGGAGCGAAGTCAGGAGGAGGATGCATGGCTGCGATTGGCGCGCAGTATTTCGGTGGAAAAGTTGTTTACGCGATAGTGCCCGTTTTCAAAATAGAGCTGAAAGCAGGGTATATGTTTACCGATCAAGCCGGAAAGGATGCTATTGAACGCGGCGAGAAGAAAATATTTACATCGACAGATAAGTATGTTGAAGGTTTAGCGCACAGGATCGATGACGCGTGGGGTAATGTGGTCGGAACCAATGTGAATATCAGAACCGCAGAGGGCGCGCTCGTCACGGATGCGGATATTGTGCTTCAAAACGGGATTGTCCAAGTGAAGTCAGGTACTGGAAAGGGCATTGCAGATCAGATTGAGAGGACGGAAGCCGCGACGGGATTGCCTGCTCTTGGGTACACGCCAGACGCTGGAAGGCACGTTCTTAAAGACTCCTGCACTACAAATTGTGCTGAAACATTGATTGATGCGGTGAAACCATGAATGCAGTTATCTTATGGGTTGAAGGCGATGTCTGGAGTCCGGATTCTTGGTTTATAGAGAGCCATGGGAGCCAATCTGAAGACGGTCGAATTATCGTGGATAGGGTCTATGAATGGATATCAATCGATCATGGCGATAATGTTTTGAACTCTTATGAGCAAGTAGAAATCGATAAAATTTCGTCATACCTAGCCCATGCTCGCCCCTGCATGATCCAATGGCGAGGCGCATCGATTGCTAATGAGTTTTTCGGATCTATTCCTGATGGTGTTTCTGTTATTGTCGATAATGATCATGGCCTAATCTGTCACGTTGATAGAGTAAAGAATTTACCTGTAGAGTTTTGGGCTTATCGCAAAGAGCTATGACAATCACAAAAAAATGACGGCCGTACGGCGCAATGAGTCCGGACGTACGGCGGGTTAAAACCCAATGGAATGGACTCCTCCCACTGATCCGGCATCTAGGTGCCAGACTGGAGGTTGTCACTACCACGGCCGTACGGCGCAATGAGTAGGGCGGAACCTGCGCAGCAGATTCCGCCGCATGTCGAGATGATGGATGCATGGTGATGGCGGAATCGCCTGCGGCGGTTCCGCCGTACGCGAAATTGTTGCTGCGACACCCCGAGCCCCGCCACGCGCGGGGCTTATGCGTTATGAGCGATGTGTTGTCTCAGCTGGCGTGCTGCTGCAGCATCGCGTCGAGCACCTGCGCGATAGCGCGTTGCTTGGCGGCGGGCAGTCGGCCGATCTGTTCGAGCTGCTGCTGGATCTTCGGCGCGGGCACGCGTTTGCCAAGGCCTGTAACCCGCACAACGGCGCGCCGGGGCGCGCCCTAAACTTCAACATTCTTCGTAGGGTGCGCCCTGGCGCACCTTCGGGGAGTGAGGCATGTGTTGCGGGGAATGCCGACGCTGTGTTCGGATTTTCCCGATATTTCGTTCTGCTGGGCGTTGGCATGCTGGGGGATGCCTCGTTATCGCCGCGAACACGTGCCGGGTGGCACGTTCTTCTTCACCGTGAACCTGCTGGAACGCCGGCGGCGTCTGCTGGTCGATCATGTCGATGATCTGCGGGCATCGTTCCGGTCGGCGCGGCACGCGCAGCCGTTCGAGGTGATCGCGATAGTGATTCTGCCGGATCATCTGCATTGCCTGTGGCGACTGCCCGAAGGCGATGGCGACAATGCGGGACGTTGGTCACGGATCAAATCCGGTTTTTCTCGACGTCTTCCGCCGGACGAATATCGTTCCGCCGTGCGCATCGCGCGACGCGAGCGTGGCATTTGGCAACGACGCTACTGGGAACATCCTGTGCGCGACGAGACCGATCTTCGCCATCATGTCGACTACATTCACATCAATCCGGTGAAGCATGGGCATGCGGCTGCGGTGCGTGATTGGCCGTATTCTTCGTTCCATCGTTTTGTCCGGCTGGGCTGGTTGCCGCCGGATTGGGCTTGTGAAAGGCCATCGGGCACACAAAGCCTGTAACTCGTACAAGCGGCGCGCCGGGGCGCGCCCTATCTCCTTCGTAAGGTGCGTCCTGGCGTAACTTCGGGGAGCGAGGCATGCGCTACGAGTAATGTCGACGCATGGTTCAGATTTTTCCGATATTTCGTTCGGCTGGGCGCTGACATGCTGAGGGATGCATCGCTATCGCCGCGAAGATGTGCCGGGCGGTACGTGTAGCCGTTCGAGGTAATCGCGATCGTGATCTGGCAGGATCTTCTTTATTGTCTGTGGCGGTTGTCGGAGGCGACGGTGACAATGCGGGACGTTGGGCGCGGATCAAATCCGGCTTTTGCCGACGTCTTCCCCCGGTTGGATAGCGTTCACAGGTGCGTATCGCTCGTCGCGGGCGGGGCATCTGGCAGCGACCGCCTCGAGAAGCATCCTGTCCGTAACGAGCCCGATCTTTGGCATCACGTGGGCTACAACCACATCAATCCCATCAAGCATGGATATGTGGCCGCAGCCAAGGACTGGCCATACCCCTCACGCCATCATGACGTCGGTCCCGGGATGTTGTCGTCGGATTGGGCGGGTTGGCGCGCCGGAACGCCTCCGTCGATAGCCGTGTTAGATGACGGTCAACACCATCAGTGATGGCCGTCCGGTGTAATGAATGCGGCTGCATAAGGATGATGGAGAGCGTTGCGGCCCAGGGATGCTCTGCAGCGCATACATGGTGCCCTTCATATTGATGGCTGTGTTGTGACCATTTGACGGGCTGGTAGCGCATCCCGACCTCCATTTGGGGGCCTAAGATGCCGGTCCAATGGCTGTTGACGGCACAGACGCCGCTACATATACTGATCGACCTTCTCGGCGAGGCCTTCGGCCAAAACCGGTGAGGAAAAGCCCGAAACGAAGGTGTTGACGGCAACAAAAAACGCCCTATAATGGGCGGCTCGGTCAGGTGCTTCGGCACGGACTGAAGAGAATTAAAGGGATGAGGCGCTGAGGCCGATTCCGAGGATCTTTGACAGTGTGCGCA
>JBGSID010000176.1:0-34344 GCA_041751895.1 Lysobacteraceae bacterium
TCAAGCGAGTGGAAAACCACCTAAGCTCATCATCGGCGCCATGATGCGCAAGTTGGCTCAGGTCGCCTTCGGCGTCATCAAATCAGGCAAGCCCTTCAACCCAGCACTTCACGGAGCTTGATCTGGATAACAGTATCTACGAGATGTCGGGGTAGCTACATGTGGTTGCGAACAGAAACGACAACGCCAGGCAATTGCCCGGCGTCGCTTTGAATCACGGCAGCGTTTCGATCAGAGCAGATGCGCGACGCCGGCACGTTCTTCTTCGAGCTCCGCAAGCGTCTTGTCCATCGCCGCGCGGCTGAAATCGTCAACCGGCAGGCCTTCGATGCGGGTGTATTCGCCGTTGGCACAGGTCACCGGCACACCGTACATCACGCCTTCGGGAATGCCATAGCTGCCGTCGGACGGGATACCCATGGTCACCCACTTGCCGTCGGTGCCGAGCACCCAGTCGTGGATGTGATCGATGGCGGCGTTCGCGGCCGAAGCGGCCGAGGACAGGCCACGGGCTTCGATGATCGCGGCGCCGCGCTTGCCGACCAGCGGAATGAACGCGTTGGCGTTCCAGTCGGCGTCGTTGATCTTGTCTTTCAGCGATTCGCCGTTGACGGTGGCGAAACGGTAATCGGGATACATGGTCGGCGAGTGGTTGCCCCACACCACCATGTTCTGAATATCGCCCACGGCCACGCCGGCCTTGTTCGCCAGCTGCGACAGCGCGCGGTTGTGGTCGAGACGCAGCATCGCGGTGAAGTTCTTCGCCGGCAGATCCGGCGCAGATTTCATCGCGATGTAGGCATTGGTATTGGCCGGGTTGCCGACCACCAGCACCTTGACGTTGCGGCTGGCGACAGCATTCAGCGCCTTGCCCTGCACGGTGAAGATCTCGGCATTCTTCAGCAACAGATCCTTGCGCTCCATGCCCGGGCCGCGCGGCATCGCGCCGACCAGCATGGCCACGTCGGCGTCCTTGAACGCGACGTTCGGATCATCGGTGCCGACCATGCCGGCCAGCAGCGGGAACGCGCAGTCTTCCAGCTCCATCATCACGCCCTTGAGCGCGGCCTGGGCTTTCTCCAGCGGAAGTTCGAGCATCTGCAGGATCACCGGCTGGTCCTTGCCGAGCATTTCACCCGAAGCGATGCGGAACAGCAGGGCATAGCCGATCTGGCCGGCGGCGCCGGTGACGGCGACTCTCATAGGGGCTTTCATGTCTGTCGACTCCGTGTATCGAAGGGAATGTAGGGTGGGCCCTTGGCCCACCGTTGGAATGTGTCCGTCGTGGTGGCAGCAATCGAAACCGCTCCGCCACGCGTTCGACGCGATTTGAAACTTCGCAATGGTGGGCCGGGGCCCACCCTACGACACCGGTTTTGTTGAACTCTTATTGAATCTCGGCGAAGAATTCCTGGATCCGCTGCAACCCGGGCGCCAACTGCGGCGTCGGGCAGGTGTAGCTGATGCGCAGCGCGCGCGGCTCACCGAATGCCGAACCCGGCACGCAGGCCACGCCTTTGGCATCAAGCAGTGCGTTGCACAGATCGACATCGTTTTCGATCTTCAGCCCGGTCGGGCCATGGGTCTTGCCGAAGTAGGCGCTGATGTCAGGGAACACATAGAACGCGCCCTGCGGTTTCGGGCAGACGATGCCGGGAATCGCGACCATCGCCGCCATCACCTGGTCGCGCTTCGCCTGGAACTCGGCGTTCTTCTGCGTCGGCACGTCCTGCGGGCCGCTGAGCGCTGCAATTGCAGCCGCCGTGGTCAGTTCGGGAATATTGGTGATGTGGTTCGAGTTCATCGTCACCACCGCATTCGCCACCACTTCCGGGCCGGCCATGAAACCGACGCGCCAGCCGGGCATGCCGTAGGTCTTCGACAGCGAATCGAGGAAGATCACGCGGTCGCGCAGCTCGGGACGGGCGTGTACGAAATTGTGGTAACCGATATCGTCGAACACCATCCGGTTGTAGATGTCGTCGGTGATGATCCAGGTGTCCGGATATTTCGCGATGACATCCGCCAACGCAGCAATCTCGTCCTTGGTATAGACCATGCCGGTCGGGTTGGACGGATTGTTGAACAGGAAGACTTTCGGCTTCTTCGCGAGCGCGGCATCAAGCTGCAACGGCGTGAGCTTGTAGTCCTGTTCGGCCGGGCACGGCAGCAGGTCGACCTTCGCGTTCACGATCTCGGCGATGTCGAGATAGCTGGTCCAGTACGGCGTCGGGAAAGCGATCGTGTCGCCCTCGTCCAGCAGCGCTTCGGCCAGGTTGTAGATCACATGCTTGGCACCGATACCGGTGGCGATGTTGGCCCGGGTGTAGCCGGTCAGGCCGATCGCTTCCATGTGTTTGATGAACGCATCAAGCAGGGCATCCGCACCGCGATTGCTCCCGTACTGACCGGAGTCTTTGTTGAGCGCCTCGCGAACGGCGTCGTAAACGTGACCACCGGGCAGAAAATTCGGGACGCCGATCGAAAAACTGATGATGTCGCGGCCTTCGGCCTTGAGCCGCTTGGCCTTTTCGGCGACAACCATAATCGCGCTGGGCTTTGCGCGTCCAACGCGCTGGGCGAGCTGTAGCATCGCGTAACCTGTTTTGATGTTGGGGGGGTCTGCCTCCGCGGCCGGAGTAGCCAAGAAATGTTAGCACAGCGTACCGATTCGACCGCCGCTGCCACGTCTGCATCAGCACCATATCGTCGGCCGTGGCGCTGGTTTTTCGCGCTGATCTTCTGTCTTCTGCTCAGCGCCTGCGTCTCCACCCAGACCCGGGTCGTGAAGGATGACAGCGGCAAGCCGCTGGCCTTCAACGGCCGCGTGGTGCTGGTGGAGCCGGACATTGAGCTGTACGAGGTCCTGGCCGGCGGCGGCCAAGAGCCCCGGAAAGCATGGACGGAGACCGCCCGGCAGCTCTATCCGCAAATGGCCAGAGAGATTCTGGAGCGGCGCGGCATCGAGGTCGCCCCGGATTTCACGCTGCCGCCAGCGGACAACAACGATGATCGATTGCGCCAGCTGGTGCTGCTGAATCAGGCGGTGTCGATCAGCATTCTTCAGTATTCGCGCAGCGGCAACAGCCCCAACAGCGGCCTGCGCAACAAACGCGGCAAGTTCGACTGGACACTCGGGCCGGGCGTCAGCGCACTGCGCGAGGCCACCGGCGCCGACTACGCCCTGTTCACCTACGTCCGCGACAGCTACACCAGCGGCGGCCGCGTGGCGATGCGGGTGATCGGCTTTCTGCTGTTGGGCGGCGATCTCGGCGGTGGCTACCAGATCGGGCTCTCCTCGCTGGTCGACCTGCGCACGGGCCAAGTGGTCTGGCACAACCTTCTGGTGGACCAGGCCGGCGATCTGCGTGACCCGCCCGGCGCCCGCGAGACGGCTGAAGACATGCTCAAGGGCCTCAACCAGTCACGCGGACCATCCAGCGGAGACAGACGATGATCCGCGTCCTGACACGGGCATTGGCGATCGGTTCGCTGATGGCAGCACTCGCGGGCTGCGCGACCACGCAACAAGTGCGTGAACACCAACCCGGCCAGGCGCCGGTCGCCGGCACCGACGAAGATGAACTCTGGTACGCGATGGAACGCGCCGAAACCGAACTGCAGCGGGCACCGCAGCGCGTTCGCGATCCCGCGCTCAACGCATACGTGAAGAAAATCACCTGCGACGTGGCCGACGACTACTGCCGCGATCTGCGCGTGTACATCATGGATGTCCCCGAGTTCAACGCGTCGATGGCGCCCAACGGCATGATGCTGGTCTGGACCGGCGCCCTGCTGCGCGCGCGCGACGAGGCCGAGATCGGTTTCGTGCTCGGTCATGAGGCCGGGCATTTCCGCGCCCAACATTCGATTCGACAGTGGCGGCGCATCAAGGACACTTCGGCAGCGCTCAGCGCTTTCCAGCTGGTCGCCTATGGCGCGGGCATTCCCGACGCCGCATTTCTCGGTGCGCTCGGCGCCTATGCCGGCATCTTCAAATTCAGCCGCGATCAGGAACGCGAAGCTGACCGTCTTGGTTTCGCATCGGCGGTCGCCAACGGGTACGACCCGGACGCCGGCGCCGATCTGTGGGCGCGCCTCAAGCGCGAAGAAGACACACGGAAATACCAACGTCGCGGGGTGGTCTTCACCACCCACCCCGCGACCGAAGAGCGACTGAGCGATATCCGTGCCGCCGCAGCGGCCACGCCGAATCCACCGCACGAACGCCGGCGCGACGAATACCGCACAGCGATGCGGCCGTTTCTGGAAGGTTGGCTCGCGGAGGAACTCGGCCGTCGTCGTTACGACAGCTCATTGCTGGTGATCGGCGAGCTGCTCGCGGATTCGCCTGAGGAAGACCGGGGACTGCTGACGTTCTATCTCGGCGAAGCACATCGCCGCCGCAACGCAACCGGCGACCGCAGCAAGGCAGCCGAACTCTACGCCAGCGCCATCGCCCTGCCCGGTGCGCCAGCTGCTGCTTGGCGCGAACACGGATTCGCACTGCGCGATGCCGGAAAAAAAGCGGAGGCCGCAGCAGCGCTCCAACGGTACATGGAGACCGCTGCAGCCCCTGACGATCGCGCATTCGTGCAGCGCGAACTGGAAAAACTCGGAGACGCCCGATGACCATTGCCTATCGCACGCTCGCCAATCGCACGCTGCGCATGTTTGTACTGACGAGCATGTTGTTCACGATGTCTGCTTGCACCAGCGGCGACCGGCTGGTGAAAACGGGCCCGACCATGGCCAGCGGCAAGCTCATGATCGACAGCGAAATGGAGTGGACGCGGCTCTATACCGGCATGCGCTATCAGTTGTGGAGTATCGACGGCGAGTTGCTCAACCGCCTGTACCTGATTCCGACCGTCCGCGAGAAGGAATACATCTTCCTCGGTGGACGCGAGACCAAACGCCGTCCCGACGGCGCGTTCTATCATCGCGGCCTGCGCCCCGATGAATTGCGCGATCTGATCCTGGATGGCCTGCGCGCAGCCGGCACCGTCAACATCGACGCACGCGATCTTCGACCGGTGAATTTCGGCAGCCACGAAGGTCTGCGATTCGAATTCTCGCTCGCCAACGAAGAAGGCCTGCGCTATCAGGGCATGGCCGCCGCGTTCGAGCATGAAAAAGGCCTTTCGCTAGCGATCTTCATGGCACCGACGGAGTACTACTATCCGCGCGACGAAGCGAAGGTGTCGAAAATGCTGGGCACGCTTCGCCTGAAGTGATCCTGTGAAGTGATGCGGGCATTCGAAACAATAGCATTCGCATCAAAACATCGGGTCACGAACGCATGAACGGCGCGTGGCCCGCCGGGGGAACCGGGCCACGCACCGCCAGGCAGAACAACGCGCCGAACGCGGCGCCGACGATCAGGCCGCCAGGTCGAGCGTCACTTTCGGGAAGTCGATCTCGGTGCCGGCCAGATGATTGACGTAGTTGGTCAGCGTGTTCAGCGCGACCAGGGTCACGACCTCCAGCACCAGACCGTCGTCGAAACCGGCGAGCTTGAATTCCGACAACTCGGCATCGCTGACCACGCCCCGGTTCGCGGTGAGCTTGTGTGCGAATGTCGCCAGCGCAGCATCCGCCGTGGTCAGGCCTTTACCCGCACGCGCCGCGCGGATCGCGGCATCGGACAGACCGGCGCCTTTGCCGATGGCGGTATGCGCGGCGAGGCAATAACCGCAGGCATTCGCCTGCGCAACCGCTAAGGCGACGATTTCGCGCTGCCCGGCGCTGAGCACGCCGCCGGAAACCGTCTCTGACAGCCCCAGGTAGGCATTGAGGGCCGTCGGCGAATGCGCGAACGTGCGGAAAAGATTCGGGACCATCCCGATCTTCGTTTTCACCGCAGCGAGGGTGGCGGCGGTGGCGGCATCGGCATGAGCGAGATCGAGCGGAGCGATACGGGGGGCGAGATTGGACATGGCGGACTCCATTGGGTTGGGGTTGGGTGTTGGGGAGGGAGTGCGCAAAGATTAGGCACCCGAACGGAACTCGTGGCACCATAACGTCTCAAATTCAACCCAAATCGTATCGGCATGCAGGATCGCCTCTCCGCCCTGTTCGATCACTTCCGGCTGCAGGCCCGGGTCTTCCACGTCGGCGCGCTGTGCGGCCGAGCCGCTTTCGACGACACTTCCGATGTCGGTCATCTTCATGTGCTTCGCTCAGGTCGCCTGCGCCTGGACGATGCCGACGGCGGCCAAAGGGTGCTCGACCAACCGAGCCTGATTTTCTATGCCCGTCCGACGGCGCACTGGATCGCGGGCGAGGACGCTGCTGGTGCCGAACTGGTCTGCGCCTCTGTGCGCATCGGCGCGGACATGGGCAACCCGATCGCGCGCAGCCTGCCGCCGGTGCTGGTGATAGCGCTTGATGCAGCTTCCGGCATGCAAGCCACACTCGATCTCTTGTTCGACGAGGCCTTCAACGTCCGCTGTGGACGGCAGGCCGCACTCGATCGACTGAGCGAGCTGCTGATCCTGCAACTGCTGCGCCATTGCATGACCGCCGGCACCGTCGAAAGCGGTGTGCTCGCCGGCCTTGCGGACATGCGGTTGGCGAAAGCGTTGAATGCGATCCACGCACAGCCCGATGCAGCATGGACACTGGAAACGATGGCGGGAACAAGCGGCATGTCGCGCGCACGTTTCGCGGAACACTTCCGCGAAACGCTGGGCATCACCGCCGGCGACTACCTCACCGACTGGCGCCTGAGCGTTGCGAAAACGCTGCTGAAACAGGGAAAACCGGTAAAGAACATCGCCATGAATGTCGGCTACAACAATGCCTCCGCCCTCGCCCGCGCATTCGCCGCCCGACACGACGGCGAATCGCCGACGGCATGGTTGGCGCGGCAAGGTTGAGGATTTATTTCAAAGCTTGAAGATTCATTTCAAAGGAAGACAGGCCACAACGAAATCGACGTGATAATGCTCGTCGTGCCGCCACCACACCTTGCCACGCGTGAATTCGACGTGTTCGCGCAGATAGGGCCCGCGTGTGGTCGCGAAAAGCTTCGGAAGAAACGCCGGCTCGAAAATCACACGCCCGATACGCGCACCGGAACGCTGCCCAGCCTGATCCAATGCGTACAAGTGCTCGGCCAGCGTTTCAAAATCGATTCTTAGATCGCGATATCGCCCATCAGCACCGAATTCGATGTCGTAGCCATAGCGATTGCTCGCATTCGTCGGCAACGGCACAGAACGACCTTTCGTATCGACGACCGGCACCATGAAATCCACCGACAGCCCGTTCTGATGCGTCTTGTGCGGCTTGAACGGCCCGCCTTTCGCGAACCCCGTTTCGCCGTAGACGAATGTCTTCGCAGGCATGCGCTGCGCGAGCGTCGCGTAGGCATCCGTGATCGCATTCGCGACACGCGCATGCGTGTACGTGCGCCCCAGCGAAACACCGACCGTACTGTACGCGCGGAAATTCTTGCCGCCCGCCGGTAATTTCACGGCATGTTCGATGCGACCTTTGGCGGGCGTGCCGTGACAGACACTATCGGCGGCCATTGCCGGCGTCGCCGTCATGCACAGCAGCACCCACATCACTGACAGCCGCAACATCCGCACACCTGTATCAGTGATCGAGCTTGTAGCCTTTTTCTGCGGCCAATCTGGTCAACGCATTCGATTCCTCGATCATTTTCGAATGCCCTTGCGTGAGCTTGATCGCGGCATCGCTCATCATCATTTGGTTTTGGGCGTTCAGTGCCGCCCGCACGCCCTTGGCCCCATCGGTACTGAGCGCAATGGCATCTGCGATGCCCTTTGAAATCTTTGCAACTTCCGGCGTCTTGGCCTTGAACTCCGCCAACTCGGCCGCGTTCTTCTCCATCGCGACAATCCAGTCGTCCAACAGCGCGATGCGTTGCGCATTGGTCGTGGCCGAAGCCATTTTCTGACTTACGTCCTGCGATGCCGGGTCGAGCACAGACGTCGCCACATATTTATCGAATGCTTCGAGATCGGCGACAACCGGATCTTTCGAGCAACCGGCCAGCAACAACAGCGAAAGCATCGCTGCGGACATCAGCTTTTTCATGAGTCGGCCTTGGGTAAGAAGCATGCGAATCGATCGTGTGGATAGATCGTGGCAATACATCGTGGTGAACTCGGCCCTCCCTGTCCGTCAAAGCGCGGGATCGCGTTGAAGCGATCCCGCCTGATGGCTTACGCCGCCAGAATCTTGTTCCACTCCGCCACGCGATCCGCCTTCGCGGCCAGTGCGGCTTCAGTGTCGCCTTCGATCTTCAGCGACTTGATGGTATCGCCCTGCTTGATCGCATCAACCACGTCCATGCCTTCGAGCACCTTGCCGAAGACGGTGTGCTTGCCGTTGAGCCAAGGGGTGGCGACGTGGGTGATGAAGAACTGGCTGCCATTGGTGTTCGGGCCGGCATTGGCCATGGACAGCACGCCACGGTCATGGACGACGCCGTTGTTGGCTTCGTCTTCGAACTTGTAGCCGGGGCCACCGGTGCCACGGCCCTGCGGGCAGCCACCCTGGACCATGAAATCGGGGATGACGCGGTGGAAGACCAGGCCGTCGTAGAACCCGCGCTGGGCAAGGTTGACGAAGTTGGCGATGGTCAGCGGCGCCTTGTCGGCGTGCAGTTCGATGCGGATCGGGCCGCGGTCGGTGTCGAAATGGGCGATCAGGCTCATGGTCAAGCTCTCCGGTTCAGGAAAAATGTGAACAAAAACAGGCTGCGAACTGCCGAGGGGGCACACCCTATCATGCAGTCGCGGTACTCGCGGGGTGGCGGATGGCGGAGGCGGCAATACCCGCCTGCGCCAGCCAATACGTGGACAGAATCAGGACCGTCAGCCCGGCACTCGGCCAGACGAACCGCTGCACGGCAAGCGAGGCATCGCTGGCGACGAACATGGCCGCGCCCGCAGCGGCGACCGTTGCTGAAGCGCGCAAACCCGGCAGGCCCAATCGGGCCAGGGCACGCCACAGCATGGTGCCGATGGTGGCGGCATATAAAGTGACCGGGATCAGCAGCGGCCCGAGCGTGCCTTCACGGGAGAGAAAGAGCCAGACACCTGCAGCGATGGCCCCCGCTGCACAACCCTGCCACCAGGCGCCGCGCCGGGTATCGCCCAAGAACGCTGCGATATAAGCCAGATGTGCCAATAGGAAGCAGACCAGGCCCGGGACGAAGGCGTCCACGCCGGGAATCCCCAGCAGCAGGTCGCCGGCCAGCGACAGCATCAGCCCCGTCAACACCCGCCACCTGAACGCGCCTTGCGGCGCCCGGGCACGAACCCATCCGATCAGGATGGCCACGGGGACCAGTTTCAACACCAAGGCAGGCCACGGCAGCCCCAGGGAATAGGCCACGATGCAGGCGGTTGCCGCCACCCCAAAGGCCGCGGCCCATCCTTTGACTCCCATTTCCATCGTTCCAGCCCTCTCCCGTAACCTGAATGGCGCCACTTTCCGCTTCGCGCACAGAACGTCAGCGACAGCGCCGCGCATCCGCTATAATAATGGGCTTCCTTCACGAAAATTCAGCGTCCGGTCACCTCCGGGCGCCCATCGCCATGTCCATTGAACGCCTGCGCAATATCGCCATCGTCGCCCACGTCGACCACGGCAAGACCACCCTCGTCGACCAGCTGCTGAAGCAGTCGGGCACCTTCAGTGAGCGTACGGTTACGACCGATCGCATGATGGACAGCAATGATCTCGAAAAGGAACGTGGCATCACGATCCTCTCGAAGAACACCGCGATCCGCTGGAAATCCCCGGAAGGCGAGGAATACCGGATCAACATCGTCGACACCCCCGGACACGCCGACTTCGGCGGCGAAGTCGAGCGCGTGCTGTCGATGGTCGACTCGGTGCTGATCCTCGTCGATGCGATGGACGGCCCGATGCCGCAGACCCGCTTCGTGACCCAGAAAGCCTTCGCGATGGGCTTCAAGCCGATCGTCGTGGTCAACAAGGTCGACCGCCCCGGCGCGCGCCCCGACTGGGTGCTGGACCAGACCTTTGAACTGTTCGACCGTTTGGGCGCCACCGACGAACAGCTCGATTTCCATACCGTCTACGCCTCTGCCCTGCATGGCTACGCTGGTCTCGACCCGAGCGTGCGCAGCGGCGACATGACCCCACTGTTCCAGACCATCGTCGATCACGTCGCACCGCCGCCGGTCGATCTCGATGGCCCGTTCCAGATGCGCGTGACCTCGCTGGACTACAGCAACTACGTCGGCATCATCGGCGTCGGTCGCGTCCAGCGCGGCAAGATCAAGACCAACCAGCAAGTCACGGTGATCGACCGCGAAGGCAAGACCCGCAACGCGAAAGTGCTGCAGGTGCTCGGCTTCCTCGGCCTGGAACGCCATGAAGTGAAGGAAGCGCAGGCCGGCGACATCATTGCGATCTCCGGTATCGAAGGCCTCGGCATTTCCGACACCATCTGCGACACGACGCTGGTCGAGCAGTTGCCGGTGTTGACCGTCGACGAACCGACGATCTCTATGACCTTCCAGGTCAACGACTCGCCGTTCGCGGGCGTCAAGGACCGTAGCGGCGGCAAGTTCCTGACCTCGCGCCAGCTGCGCGACCGTCTGGTCCGCGAAACCCAGCACAACGTGGCGCTGAAGGTCGAAGACACCGCCGACGCCGACAAATTCAAGGTCAGCGGCCGTGGCGAACTGCATCTGTCGATCCTGATCGAAACCATGCGTCGCGAAGGCTATGAACTGGCCGTGTCGCGCCCGGAAGTGATCATCAAGGAGATCGACGGCGAGAAGATGGAGCCGTTCGAGGCCTTGGTTGTCGACCTGGAAGAGCAGTACCAGGGCGGCGTGATGTCGCGTCTGGGCGAGCGCAAAGCGCAGCTCACCAACATGGAACCGGACGGCAAAGGGCGTGTGCGCATCGACTTCATGATTCCGGCGCGCGGACTGATCGGCTTCCAGACCGAGTTCCGCACGATCACCGCCGGCACCGGCCTGCTGTTCCACGTCTTCGACCATTACGGCCCGAAGACCGATGGCGACATCGGCCAGCGCCAGAACGGCGTGCTGATTTCCAACGGCACCGGCCCCTCGCCGGCGTATGCGCAGATCGCGATGCAGGAACGTGGCCGGCTGTTCATCGAGCCGGGTGACGAGATCTACGAAGGTCAGATCGTCGGCATCCACTCCAAGGACAACGACCTCACCGTCAATGCCCTGCGCGGCAAGCAGCTCACCAACTTCCGCGCGTCCGGCAAGGACGACGATGTCGGCCTGATCCCGGCGATCAAGTTCTCGCTGGAGCAGGCGCTGGAATTCATCGACGACGACGAACTGGTCGAAATCACCCCCAAGGCGATTCGTCTGCGCAAGAAACAGCGCACCGAAACCGACCGCAAACGCGCCTCTCGCGCCGCGTAAGCCAACGGTTCACGGGACACCGACATGCGACAGGATGCGCCGTACAACCCCAGCCCAAAGGCGCATCCGGGTCTGCATGTCATTGCATTGATTGAACTGGTCAAGAGCGCGCTCGCGCTCTTGACCGCCAGCGGGCTGGAAGTGCTCGGTCCGGATCCGATCCGGTATTTCATTCACCGTTTGATCGAACTGTTCCAGTTCGATGCCCAGCACAGCGCGCTGTCGGTGTTCGTGCAGCAGGTGAACCCGCAGTCGGTGCATTGGGCGGCGGCCGTCGTCGGCGCCTACGGCATTCTGCACATGGTCGAAGCCTGGGGCCTCTGGCGCGCCAAAGCCTGGGCTTCATGGCTCGGCTGTATCGCGGCTTCCATCTATCTGCCGTTCGAGTTCTATGCGCTGATCACCCGGCCCGGCTGGATCGCGCTCGTCGTGGTCGTCATCAATCTCGTGATCGTCTGGGTCCTGGCCCGCGACGTGTTCAAGCGTCGACGCTCGGCGCACTCACTCCCTTCTAACTGATTCCTCCACGCGCCCCGCATGGAGATCGATCATCAGCTCTGGCTGCTCACCGCGCTTGCCGGTTTCGCCGCCGGGCTGATCGACAGCATCGTCGGCGGCGGTGGACTGATCCTGACACCCGCGATGCTCAATCTGCATCCCGGTTTGCACATCCTCCAGGCCATCGGCACACAGCGCACGAGTTCGATCTTCGGCACCAGCGTGGCCGCGTGGAATTACCTGCGCCGCATCTCCGTCGAACGCCGCATCCTGATCCCCGCATGTCTCTCGGCATTGTCCGCATCGGCGATCGGCGTGCAGTTGGCCAAGCGCATCGACGGCGACGTGCTGAAATGGGCGGTGCTCACGATCTGCGTCGTGCTGGCGATCTACACCGTGCTGCGCAAGGACCTCGGCCTGCACGAAGCACGACGTTTCCATCCGAAACATGAAGCGGCGGCAGCCATGGCCATCGGCGCCGCGACCGGTTTCTACAACGGGCTGATCGGCCCGGGCACCGGCACGATCATGGTGTTCGCGTTCGTCAGCATCCTGGGCCTGGATTTCCTGAAGTCCTCGGCGGTCTCGAAAACCACGAATGTCGCCGCCGATCTCAGCTCATGGACGGTATTGATGCTGAGCGGCTATGTCATCTGGGCGCTGGCCTTGCCCTTGGTCATCGGTAATATCGTCGGCAGTTATATCGGCAGCCACATGGCGATCAGGCGTGGCCAGGGCTTCGTCCGCGCCGTCTTTCTGGTGATCGTACTGTCCCTGATCGCACGCCAGGCGTGGCAGTTGGCCACGCAATAGCCGCCGACTGTGACCACTGGCGCTTGCCGAGTCCGCATGCTCGCCTAAAGATGGTCCGCGCACGATCCGCCGCGAAAGCAATCCCGCAATGCCGGTCACATTCATTGATGGCGAGCGTCTTGGTCACAAGCGCCGCGAAACCACATACCGGAATCGTGAGTTGCTCCAGTCTCCCTTTGCTCCTGGACACAGCTCTCTCATGACGTTCTTCACGAAATCCTTCACGACATCATTGATGGCTTTTTCGCTGTCGCTCGCCGCGATCGGTACCCCTACTGCATATGCCGACACCCCGCATACCGATCAAATGCCTGCCGACGACGTCCATGCGAAGGAAACCTTCGCCGTGGTCTGGGAGCGGCTGCAGAACAGCGGTTTCGACGGCAAACATGAAGGTCTGGACTGGACGATGCTGAAATCCGAGCATCAACCCGGGATCGAGGCGGCGAAGGACATCGACACCCTCCGCCACCAGCTCACCGGGTTGCTGGATGCGCTCAAGGCATCGCATCTGGAGTTGATCCCGTCCGGCGCCTTCCCAAACGATGGCGAGACTCCCAAGGCCGGCACTGCGGAACTGGGGCTTCGCCTCGTGGTCCTCGACCGCAACATCATGGTCGAACGCATCGTCCCGGGCTTTCCTGCGGCGTCTGCCGGCATCCGTCCGGGCTGGACGATCGAGAAGATCGGCAATTTCGACATCGGCAAGGCCTTCTCAGGGAAGAATGCCAGCGAGATGCTCAAGCCGCGCGGTCTCACGTTGCTGCAACTCACCGCCAACCAGATGGTCGGCGCGATCGCGTCGGGCACGAAACTCGAACTGCAGATGCGCGACCTCGAAGGCCAACCACGCACCGTGACGCTGGTCGCCGCTGAAAACGTGCATACCCAGACGATGGTGCTTCCGAATATCCCGCCGATGCCGCTGCGGTTCGAGCAGCGCACGGTGCCGGTGGCCGGTGGCTGCGTGTTGTCCATGGAATACAGCCAATGGGCGATGCCGGTCTTCGACCAGATGGTCGACGCGCTGCGAGAACACGGCGACTGTCGCGGCGTGATCATCGACCTGCGCGGCAACAGCGGCGGCCTGATCGCCTCGCTGGGTGCGGTGAGTGGCCTGTTCTTCGATAAACCCGTATCGATGGGCACCATGATCACCCGTGGCGGTGATCTGAAACTGGCCGCACTCCCGCGGGTGGTCACCAACGACGGTCTGGATGTGCGCCGCTTCTCCGGCCCTCTGGCAATCCTGACCGACCGCGGCTCGGTCAGCTGTTCCGATATCTTCGCCGGCGGCATGCAGGCGCTCGGTCGCGCCCGCATCTTCGGCGATACCAGCGCCGGCATGGCGTTACCCTCGGCCAGCACGCCGCTGCCTTCCGGTGACCGCCTGCTCTACCCGATCGCCGACTTCGTCGACCCCAACGGTCGCCGGATCGAAGGCGTCGGCGTCATCCCCGACACACCCAGCGCGCCGACCGCCGCCGCAGTGCGCGCCGGTCGCGACCCCGCCATGGAAGCGGCTCTGGCCTGGATCAGTGCATCACCGTGATCCACAAACCCCACAAGATCAACAAGATCCATATGTTCCCCACCGAAACTTCCTCTCATCGGAGTCGCACATGACCTGTCTCAATCGCACCGCCCTCGCCTTCGCGCTTGCGCTGACCCTCTCGCCAATGGCAAACGCCGCCGAACTCCCTGCCGCGCGCAGCCTCATCGAAGCGCATATCGCGGCTATCGGCGGTCGTGAAGCGGCCAGCAGCACCACCGGCTCGCTCAAGTCGACGATGGAGATCGTCGAAGCCAGCATGAAGGGCGACCTCAATCTCTACAGCCGTGGCAATGACCGGGTGATGAGCCTCACCCTGCCTGCCATGGGCGAAACCCGTGTCGGTTACATCGGCGGCGTGGCCTGGTCGATCGACGCGATGACCGGCCCGCGCATCCTCGAAGGCAAGGAACGCCAGCAGATGGTCGAACAGTTCGACCCGATGTACGCGATGCGCGACGACAGCCTGGTCGAATCCGCCACCACGACCGCGCTGTCCGAGTCGGAAGGCCGGCCCTGCTATCGCGTCGAGATCACATGGAAAACCGGCTCCAACACGGCCGACTGCTACAGCACCGACGACGGCCTGCTGATCTCCACCGAATCCACATCGTCTTCGCCGATGGGTGAACTCAAGCAGGTCAGCCACCTGTACGACTACACCACCTTCGGCAAATCGAAGGTCGCAAAGCTGACCAAGGTGAAGGTTGCCGGCATGACCCAGATCGTGAAGATCGAATCCATCGACGAGACCGACCCAGGCACCGGCCCGTTCGCCCTGCCACCGGCGATCAAAGCCCTCGTCGACAAAGCGAACAGCACCCAGTAAGTCGATCTCCGATCGAAACACCACGAAGCCCGCGCAATGCGGGCTTCGTCATTTGTGTCCGGCGAGGTTGTCGTCCGGCCATCAGGGCATCAGGGCATTCAAGTCGCTTCGGATTCACCGGCGGGCATTGATGCGTCAGGGTTCGTCACAAGGCCCAGCAGATCACCGATCCTGCAATGTGCTTCCAGCGGATGCCGCAACGGCGTCTCGGCATGGATCAGGTAGCGGTTGCGTCGTCCGTCGCGTTCGCGCGACAGCACGCCCCCCTGCTCAAGCTCGGACACGATCCGCATCACCGCGCGCTCGGTGATCCCGACTTTCAGCGCGATGTCCCGCACCGTCTGATCGCCGTCCGCCGCGAGGCAGACCAGGACATGGGTGTGGTTGCTCAGGAATGTCCAGCCAGACTCGACCGGGTCTTTGATCGCCATGCATCTTCTCCACTTGACGCCGGCATTCTATCGACAAATAATACATGACACTTATTTCATGTATCTGGAGTCGTGAAAATGAATGCCGTCATGAACGCTTATCTCGATGCCACGCCTGCCACGTTACCTGCCCGCACCATCGCGATCGCGGCCGGCGACGGCATCGGCCCGGAAATCACTGCGGCCGTGCTCGATATTTTGCGCGCGGCGGACCCAGCGCTGGACTTCGAACCGGTTACCGTCGGCCTGCAAGCCTACCAAGCCGGCGCAATGTCCGGCTTCGGACCGGAGGTGATGGAGGCCATCGCCCGTCATGGCGTCATGCTCAAGGGGCCGATCGCCACACCGCAGGGCAGCGGCTACAAGAGCGTCAACGTCAGCCTGCGCAAAAGTCTGGGCCTGTACGCGAATCTCCGCCCATGCGTGGCCTATCACCCCTTCGTCGACACGCGCCATCCGACGATGGACGTCGTGATCGTGCGCGAAAACGAGGAAGACACCTACGCCGGCATCGAACATCGCCAGAGCGACGAGGTCTACCAGTGCCTCAAACTCATCACTCGCCCCGGCTGTGAGCGGATCGTGCGATACGCGTTCGAATATGCGCGTGCCCACGGCCGGCGCAAGGTCACCTGCATGACCAAGGACAACATCATGAAGCTCACCGATGGCCTGTTCCACAAGGTCTTCGACGAGATCGCGCTCGAATATCCCGAGATCGCCAACGAGCACATGATCATCGACATCGGCACCGCGAAGATGGCGGTGCAGCCCGAACGTTTCGACGTCGTGGTCACACCGAATCTATACGGAGACATCCTGTCGGACGTGGCAGCTGAGGTTGCAGGATCGATCGGCCTGGCGCCGTCGGCCAACATCGGCCGCACCTGTGCGATGTTCGAAGCCGTGCACGGGTCTGCGCCCGACATCTCTGGCCAGGACATCGCCAACCCGTCCGGAATGCTGCTGTCGGCCGTCATGATGCTGGCGCATCTGGGCCGCAGCGCGCCGGCGACCGCGATCCACAACGCCTGGCTGCGCACGCTGGAAGACGGCATCCATACGGCGGATATCCACCACGAAGGGCGCAGCCGCGAACGCGTCGGCACGCGCGCGTTCGCGCAGGCCGTCATCGCTCGACTTGGTGAACAACCGCAGCGACTGGCCGCCGTCGACTATCCCGAGCGCAAGCCGGAATCACCGGCGGGTTCAGAGATCCCGGCCGAAGCCTCCGCGATTGCGGACAAACAACTCGTCGGTGTCGATGTGTTCCTGAACTGGAATGGGCCGGGACGCGACCCGCAGGTGCTTGGCGATGCACTTGGCCGCTTGGCCGGCCCGGAATTCTCGCTGTCGCTGATCACCAACCGCGGCGTGAAAGTCTACCCACAGGGTCTCAGCCAGACGCTGCGTACCGACCACTGGCGCTGTCGTTTTCCGGCGGCGCAAGACCATGTTCCGCGTCCGCAGGATATTGCCGCGTTACTGCTGCGGATTGCCGAAGCCGGCTTCGACGCAGTCAAAACCGAGAATCTCTACACCTTCGACGGCCTGCGCGGCTATTCGCAGGCGCAGGGCGAATAAGTACACACCTCAGCGGCGTCGCGGACCGATGGTTGCGACGCCGCTGAGGCAACGCTGAAGAATCAGAGCTGCGCTGGCGCGTTGATCTGAGCTTGTTTGCGCACGATCAGCATCGCGATCTCGAGCGCCTGTTCGTAGTTCAGTCGCGGGTCGACCGTCGTGCGATAGGCGCGCTCGAGATCGGTGTCGGTCAGGTCGCGCGCACCACCGGTGCATTCGGTCACATCCTCGCCGGTCAGCTCCAGATGCACGCCACCCAGACGCGTGCCGGCAGCCGCATGCAGTTCGAATGCCTGCTCCAGCTCGCTGCGGATGTTCACGAAACGCCGGGTCTTGAAGCCATTGCTGGTCGCTTCGGTATTGCCATGCATCGGGTCGCAGATCCACAGCACCCGACGACCATCACGCTTCAGGGCATCAAGCAGAGGCGGCAGTTTTTCAGCGATCGAGGTCGCACTCATGCGATGGATCAGGCTGAGTCGGCCCGGTTCATCATGTGGATTGAGCACATCGATCAACCGCAGCAATTGATCCGGCGAGACCGATGGTCCGACCTTGATCGCAATCGGGTTGCGGATGCCACGGAAGTATTCGGTATGCGCGCCATCGACAGCTGCGGTGCGCATCCCGATCCAGGGAAAGTGCGTGCCGAGGTTGAACCAGCCGGGCTGGCGCGGCACTTGGCGGGTAACTCCCTGCTCGTAGGGCAGTAGCAATGCTTCGTGAGACGTATAGAACTCAACGCTACGCAGATTGTGGAGCGACTCGCCCGACAGCGTTTCCATGAAACGCACCGCATCGCCGATGCCTGCGACCATCTGTTGGTATTCCTCGGCCAAGGGCGAATGGCCAACCCAGCCCAGATTCCAGTATTCCGGGTGATGCAGATCGGCGAAGCCGTCGTCGATCAACGCGCGGATGAAGTTCATCGTCATCGCCGAGCGCGCGTGGCCCTTGATCATCCGGCGCGGATCGGCAAAACGCGCTTCCGGCGTGAACTCCGGACCATTGACCAGATCGCCGCGATAACTCGGCAGCGTCATCCCGTCCTTGGTCTCAGTGTCCGCCGAGCGCGGCTTGGCGTACTGACCGGCAAAACGACCGACACGCACCACCGGCAGACGCAGGCCATGCACCAGCACGAGGCTCATCTGCAGCAGGACTTTAAGACGATTCGAGATTACTTCGGGCGTGCAATCACTGAAGATCTCGGCACAGTCGCCCCCCTGAAGGAGGAAGCGCTTGCCTTCCTGCGCCTCGGCCAGCTGATGCTTGAGATTCGTCACTTCGCGTGACGTGACCAGCGGCGGTAATGCATGCAGCTCGTCGAGCACACCGTCGAGATCTTCTGCGCTGGCATAGGTCGGCTGCTGCAGCGCATTGCGCTCGCGCCAACTGCCGGGGGTCCAGCCCTCCGGTGGAGAAACGACAGCTTGCAGGTGTTCAGTGCGGGGCATGATCTTCATTCCAATAAAAGTTTCGATTCGACTCAACGTGTCTTGAAGGCCGCATAGACAGCCCAGCCGGCAAGCAGTACGAACCATAAGAGGCTCCATGCCGGCATCGACAGACCAAGGAAGGTCCAATCCACATTCGCGCATTCACCGGAGCCTGTCAGCACTTTCCTGACGACATCGGTCAACGGGTTGACCTCCATCATGAATTGCAGTGGCGGGCCGCATTCAGGCACCTGATCTTTCGGCAGATGCGTCAACCAGACATGACGTGCGGCGATGCCGATGCCGATCCCGGCGGGGATCAAGGCCAATAGCCCGTAGATGCGACGCCCCATGCGGCCCTTGGGCGCATGCAGACCACCGATCAAAAAAAACACAGCGGTTCCCGCATAGGCGATACGCTGGAAAATACACAAGGGACAGGGGGTGAGTCCCCACCAGTCCTGCGACTTGACCGCAAAGCCGACCAGGCCCGCGCACAACAGGAAACCCAACAGGAACTGAGAGCGAAACGACCAACCAAACAGGTTCATTTTCATGCGTGCGCGCGTCAACGTGTGGTGAATGTCTACGACGAGACTCGCGTCGGCAATGCGAAGTTCCGCCATAACTGGACTCAAGATAGCAAAAACCCCAGCTTGCGCCGGGGTTTTTGTCAGAACAGCGATGCAGGCGCTTATGCCATTCCCTGATAACCCTTGGTGATTACCTTGGCAATCGTGGGAGCGGCAAAGGCTTGATCAGGCGGTCGCTTCGGGACGATCGACGAGCTCGACGTAGGCCATCGGGGCATTGTCGCCATCACGGAAACCACACTTCAGGATGCGCAGATAACCGCCCGGACGTTCGCGGTAACGCGGGCCCAAGGTGGTGAAAAGCGTACCCACCGCCTCCTTGTCGCGCAGACGCGAGAAGGCAAGGCGACGATTGGCGACGCCGTCAATCTTCGAGAGCGTGATCAGCGGCTCAGCGACGCGACGGAGTTCCTTCGCTTTCGGCAGAGTGGTGCGGATCAGGCCGTGCTTGATCAACGAAGACGTCATGTTGCGGAACATCGCTTCGCGATGAGCACTGGTGCGGCTGAATTTGCGTCCGGATTTCTGGTGGCGCATGGTCGTGGTTCCTGGTTATCCAACGCCGGCATCGTGGCCGGCATTACAGTGTCGAGTGGAGCCGGTCGTCTTACCCGAGCATGCCGTGAGCGGCGATGCCGGCCGGCGGCCAGTTTTCGAGCTTCATGCCGAGCGAGAGGCCGCGCTGCGCGAGGACTTCCTTGATCTCGGTCAGCGACTTCTTGCCGAGATTCGGGGTCTTCAACAGTTCGACTTCGGTCTTCTGGATCAGATCGCCGACGTAGTAGATGCTCTCGGCCTTGAGGCAGTTGGCCGAACGCACGGTGAGTTCCAGATCATCGATCGGGCGTAGCAGAATCGGATCGACGCCGGTTGCGGCAGGCTTGGCAGCACCGCGGTCACGATGCGTGAAGTCACCGAACACCGACAACTGGTCGGTCAGGATGTCGGCGGCAGTACGCACGGCTTCCTCGGCATCGATCGTACCGTTGGTTTCGATGTCCAGCACGAGCTTGTCGAGATCGGTACGCTGCTCGACGCGTGCCGCTTCGACTTCGTAAGCGACACGGCGCACCGGCGAGAACGAGGCATCGAGCATCAAGCGACCGATAGCACGGGTTTCTTCATCCGGACGACGACGCGAAGCAGCAGGCTGATAACCGAAACCACGTTCGATCTTCAGACGCATGTTGAGCGCTGCGTCCTTGGTCAGGTGCGCAATCACGTGCTCGTTGTTCAGGATCTCGACATTGTGGTCGGTCTTGATGTCACCAGCGGTGACAACGCCCGGGCCCTGCTTGTTCAGGCTGAGCGTAGCGCTGTCGCCGGTGCCCATCCGAATTGCGACGTCCTTGAGGTTCAACAACACTTCAAGCACATCTTCCTGCAGGCCTTCGACCGTGGTGTACTCGTGCAGCACGCCGTCAATCTCGACCTCGGTGATCGCGAAGCCGGGGATCGAAGACAGCAATACGCGGCGCAGTGCATTGCCGAGGGTGTGGCCATAGCCACGTTCCAGCGGCTCGATCACAACCTTGGCGCGGTTGCCGGCAAGGCGCTCGATCTGCGGAGCGCGCGGACGCAGGACCTGGTTGGCGGATACCGTCATCTTGTGGTGTCTCCTGGGGCCGGGTCTTGCGACCGCGGCGGTGTTTCTGAGGGCCTTCCCTTGCGGAGAGGCGGCCGCTGCATGACTGCCGCGGCCGTGGGGGTCGGGAGCCACGCTGCCGGATAAACCGGCAACGCCTCACCGTCGCTTACTTCGAGTACAACTCGACGATCAGCGCTTCATTGATATCGGCAGGCAGATCGCTACGATCCGGAACAGCCTTGAACAGACCGCTGAATTTCTTGCTGTCGACTTCGATCCAACCCGGGGTCAGATCCATGGTCGAAGCGACATTCAGCGCTTCCTGTACACACATCTGTTTCTGGGCGCGTTCGGAAAGCGTGATGACATCGCCCGCCTTGACCTGATAGGACGGCAGATTCACCGACTTGCCGTTGACCTGCACACCACGATGCGAAACCAGCTGACGCGCAGCGGGGCGGGTGACTGCAAAGCCCATCCGGTAGACGACGTTGTCAAGACGGGTTTCCAGAAACTGCAGCAGGTTCTCGCCGGTGTTGCCTTTCTTGGTCGAGGCCTTTTTGTAATAGTTGCGGAACTGACGTTCCAGCAGACCGTAAATACGCTTGACCTTCTGCTTCTCACGAAGCTGGGTCGCGTAGTCGGACAGCTTGCCCTTGCGCGAAGCGCCGTGCTGGCCGGGCTTCTGCTCGAGCTTGCACTTGGAATCGAGCGCACGGGACGGCGACTTCAGACTGAGGTCGGCGCCCTCGCGACGGGCGAGTTTGCAGGTGGGACCTATATAACGAGCCATGGTATGTTCTGCTCCTCAGGCCGCCGCGTTAAACGCGGCGCTTCTTCGGCGGACGGCACCCGTTGTGCGGGATTGGCGTCACGTCGATGATGTTGGTGATCTTGTAGCCGACGTTGTTCAACGAACGTACGGCCGATTCGCGACCCGGGCCAGGGCCCTTGATCCGGACTTCCAGCGCTTTGACGCCGTAGTCCAGAGCGGCCTTGCCGGCCTTTTCAGCGGCAACCTGCGCGGCGAACGGGGTCGACTTGCGCGAACCGCGGAAACCCGCGCCACCCGAAGTTGCCCACGACAGCGCATTGCCCTGACGGTCGGTGATCGTGATGATCGTGTTGTTGAACGAAGCGTGGACGTGAGCGATGCCGTCTGTGACGACTCGCTTGATCTTCTTCTTGGTTTTATTTGCTGCCGGCTTGGCCATGATCGTTGCCCCTTACTTCTTGATGGCTTTGCGCGGACCCTTACGGGTGCGGGCATTGGTCCGGGTGCGCTGGCCGCGGAGCGGCAGACCGCGACGATGACGCAAGCCGCGGTAGCAGCTCAGGTCCATCAATCGCTTGATCGCCATGCCTACTTCACGACGGAGGTCACCCTCTACCGTGAACTTGCCAATTTCGGCGCGGAGGCGCTCGACTTCAGCTTCAGACAAATCGCGGATTTTGGTGCTCGAAGTAACGCCTGCAGCCTCACAGACCTGTTTCGAACGGGTACGGCCAATGCCGTAGATGCTTTGCAGCCCAACCCAGACATGCTTCTGGGCAGGCAAGTTGACACCTGCAATACGCGCCATGCGCGGATCTCCAACTGGTTTGACGGCCGGGTCACCCCGGCGGATAGGGCACTTGGATAAGTGAACTCGAAATTCTAACAGGGCCTCGACACATAAGGAAGAGGCAGAGCGCAAGCCCTGCACCGCCAGAAGTCCAAATGGACCGCAAGCGACTCAACCGGCATGGGGAGAGTGCCCATGCTCCAGCGATAGACTGATGCTGGCAGAAAGGGCCACTTCAACGCGAAGCAACTCTGCTCTGTCGGTCAGCACTCCTCAGGTGCCGACACTAGCTCCAATCCACCCGCGCTCGAGACCGCCGCGCGGGTCGCCCATCGCCCCGGCTTCTGGCCGGAGCACCGACATTTGACCAAGTACAGGTCAATGCCGTTGTGCAGCACCGGCCGTAGGCCGATGTTGCAAGGCAAGGCAGCGAACTGCCATACCCTGCGGGTTACCGGGTTAAACTGCGGTTACCGCCTTTCAAATTCGACTTCTTGAGCAGGCTCTCATACTGGTGGGACATCAAATGCGCTTGTATCTGGGCAATGAAGTCCATCACAACGACAACAACAATCAGCAATGAGGTTCCGCCGAAATAAAACGAGGTACCTAACTCGGTCTGCATGAACGTCGGCAATAGGCAAACAATCACGAGATAAATGGCACCCGCCATGGTGAGCCGAGTAAGCACCGCGTCAATGTAATCAGCAGTTGCCTTGCCGGGTCTGATACCAGGAATAAGCGCACCGGACTTCTTCAGATTATCGGCCGTCTCCTGCGAATTGAAGACGAGCGCAGTGTAGAAGAAGGCGAAACCCGTGATCAACGCAGCGAACAAAATCATGTAAAGCGGTTCGCCAGGCGAAAGAGCCTGCGCCACTTTTTGAAGGACACTCACCTCACCATTGGCGCTGAACCAACTGGATGCCGTGGCCGGAAACATGATGATCGATGATGCAAAGATAGCCGGAATGACACCCGACATATTGAGCTTGAGTGGCAGGAACGAGCTCTGATTCATGTACGCACTGCGACCACCCTGTCTGCGCGCGTAGTTTACTGTGATGCGCCGCTGGCCACGCTCGACAAACACGACGAAGTAAGTGAAGACAGCGACAATCACGATAATCGCGATCACAGCCAACGCACTCATGTCTCCGTTACGAGCCTGCTCAAGCGTGCGAAAGACAGCGCCCGGAAGGCCCGCGACAATGCCGGCAAAGATGATGAGCGAAACACCATTGCCAATACCGCGCTCAGTCACCTGTTCGCCAAGCCACATCAGAAACATTGTGCCGGCGGTCAATGAAACCACCGCCGTCAGCACGAACCCCATGCCCGGCGTATAAACGACCGGCACACCGCCACTGGCGCCAGAATTCTGCAACGCTGTTGCTATACCTGCTGCCTGAAAGACCGCCAGCGGAATGGCACCGATACGGGACCATTGCGTAATGCGACGACGGCCAGATTCGCCTTCCTTCTGGATCGCCTTCAGGCTGGGCAGAATCTGCACCAGCAATTGGACGATGATCGAGGCCGAGATATATGGCACGACATTGAGCGCAAACAGACTGAACCGCGATAAAGCACCACCGGAGAACATGTTGAACATGTCTACGATCGTACCTTCTTGGCTCTTCATCAGCTCCAGCATCGCCTCGGGGTTGACGCCCGGTACCGGGATATAGCACCCGACACGGTAGACAATCAGCGCCCCGACGACGAACAGCAATCGCGAACGAAGCTCGGTGAATTTACCGAGCCCGCCACCGACGCCGGCCATTGCATTCGCGCTTCGCGACATGCCCGGATTACTCCTTGATTTCGATCGATTCGAAGCTGCCACCGACGGCTTCGATCGCCGCACGAGCGCCAGCAGTCGCCAGAAGGCCCTTGATCACGAGTTTTTTCGTGAGCTCACCCTTCTTCACGATCTTGACCTTCTTCGCATTGCTGGGCACCAACTTGGCAGCACGCAGCATGGCCAAGCCGATGGTTCCTTCCAACTTTTCCAGTTGATACAGCAACACTTCGGCAGTGTCTTTCGACATCTTCGAGCGGAAGCCGATCTTAGGCAGACGGCGCTGCATCGGCATCTGACCGCCTTCGAAGCCAGCCTTGATCTTGCCTTTACCCGCACGGGCGAACGAGCCCTTGTGGCCGCGACCTGCTGTCTTGCCAAGGCCGGAACCGATACCACGACCGACTCGGGTGCGCTCTTTGCGGGCGCCATCGGCAGGCTTAAGTGTATTCAGGCGCATTCGATTACTCCTCAACGCGAACGAGATAGTGCAACTGCGTGATCAGGCCACGCACCTGCGGACTGTCTTTCAGTTCACGGACATCGTTCAATTTTCTCAGGCCCAGCGCATTCACCGACAGACGATGACGTGCCTGGGTACCACGCAGACCCTTGACAAGGCGGACCTTGACCATGCCGGCAGCAGCGGCGCCTTTGGTGGAATTAGCCATTGCTGATCTCCTCCGTCTTCTTGCCGCGCTTGGCAGCGATACGTGACGGCGACTGCATGGACTCAAGGCCCTTCAGCGTGGCACGCACGAGATTGATCGGGTTGCGCGAACCAGTGGCCTTGGCCAGCACGTTCTTTACCCCAACCGCTTCCAGCACGGCGCGCATGGCGCCACCAGCGATCACACCGGTACCTTCGGACGCAGGCTGCATATACACATGCGCAGCGCCGTGACCCGACTTCACAGCATGCCACAACGTACCGTTGTTCAAGTCTACATTGCTCATGCTTTTGCGGGCGTATTCCATCGATTTCTGGATGGCGACAGGCACTTCGCGCGCCTTGCCATAGCCAAAGCCGATTTTACCTGCACCATCACCGACCACAGTCAGCGCGGTGAAAGTGAACTGACGACCACCCTTGACGGTTTTGCTGACGCGATTAACCGCGATAAGCTTTTCGATCATGCCATCGTCGACTTCTTCGCGGTCGCGGTTACGGTCGCGCCCGCGGGATTCACGTTGTTCTGCCATTTCGATATCTCGTTTGAGTTCGGGAAATTGCGGCTTCGCCGCTTATGATTGTGATGTCTTGCGGATGCTTCGTGTTGCCCGAAACCGGAAAACACGCCCGATGTCAGCCACATCGGCGGGCATGACAACGGGTGGGGATCGCGCCCCACCCTTTCAATACACACTCAGAACTGCAGACCGCCTTCACGGGCCGCTTCAGCGAGCGCTTTGATGCGACCGTGATAGCGATAACCCGAACGATCGAACGCAATCTTTTCGATACCAGCAGCGCGCGCCTTTTCGGCAATAATGCGGCCAACCTTGGCTGCGGCTTCGCTGTTCTTTTTGCTTTTCAGGCCATCGCCGACATCGTTCTGCATCGTGTTGGCGGCAGCCAGCACTTTGGAACCGTCGGCAGTGAAGACCTGCGCGTACAGGTGCTGGCCCGTGCGCAGCACGGTCAGACGCGGGACGCCAAGGTTACGAATGTGCGCACGCGTTGACTTGGCGCGACGCAGACGGGCGGTATTCTTGATGCTGCTCATGATCTTGATCCTTGGGAAGCGGATAGGCTTTATCAAGCCTTCTTGGCTTCCTTGCGAATGATGGTCTCGTTGGAGTACTTCACGCCCTTGCCCTTGTATGGCTCCGGCGGGCGGAACGCGCGGATCTTCGCGGCAACTTCGCCAACGCGCTGCTTGTCCGCACCAGAAACCAGAATTTCAGTCTGGGTCGGCGTCACGATGGTGATACCTTCAGGCGAAGGGAACACGACGGGGTGCGAAAAACCGAGCGAAAGGTTTAGGTCATTACCCTGCATCGAAGCACGGTAACCAACGCCGACCAGGTCAAGCTTCCGCTCGAAGCCCTGGCTAACACCATGCACCATGTTGGCGATGATGGCGCGCAGTGTACCGGTCAACGGAATCAGGGAATCATCGTTGGCCGAAAGCTGAGCATTACCGTCTTCGATCTTGACTTCGATACCGGCAGGCTTGGCAATCGACAGGGTGCCTTTCGGCCCCTTGACGCTCACATTTTCGGATTGAATATTGAGTTCGACGCCCTTCGGGAGAGCGATCGGCTTTTTGGCGACTCGAGACATGGGCGAGCTCTCCTTACGCCACGAAGCACAGGACTTCACCGCCGACGCCCTGTTGGCGCGCCTGCGTATCGGTCATGATGCCCTTGGAGGTGGAAATGATGGCGACGCCGAGACCACCGAGCACTTTCGGCAGAGCGTCTTTGCCACGATATTGACGCAAACCCGAGCGCGACACGCGGTGGAGACGCTCGATGACCGGCTTACCTTCGTAATACTTCAGCACGATCTCGAGGGTCGCCTTGGCGCCTTCCTGGGTCACACGGATGTCGCCGATGTAGCCTTCGCTCTTGAGAACGTTGGCAATCGCAACTTTCGTTTTGGACGACGGCATTTTCACCGTCTGCTTGCCAACAGCGGCCGCATTTCTGATGCGGACCAGCATGTCGGCGATGGGATCAGTCATGCTCATTGAGAGTCACCTTGATGAGTAGCACCGATATCCGCTTTCGCGAAATCTGTATGTTGTGAACGGCTAGCCATGGACTTGCCGCGGGACCCGGCAGACCGGGATTTGACAATTGCCGTCGGAGACGGCAACAGACCGGACGAACCGGCCTGTTGAACTGCCTAGTTTAACAGCTCAATTGGGCTGATTACCAGCTGGCTTTACGAAGTCCGGGAACATCACCGCGCATCGTCGCTTCGCGCAGCTTGTTACGGCCGAGTCCAAATTTGCGGTACACGCCGCGCGGACGGCCAGTCAGGGCACAGCGCAGCGTCTGGCGCGAAGGGGACGAGTCACGCGGCAATTTCTGCAGCTTGGCTGCCGCTTCCATCTTCGCCTCAAAGTCACCTTCTTGGCTGCTGATGATTTTCTTGAGCGCATCGCGCTTGGCCGCGTACTTCTTGGCGAGCTTGGCCCGCTTGACTTCGCGGTTCACCATTGAGGTCTTTGCCATGAATGTGAATCCTCGATCAGTTACGGAACGGGAAGCGAAATGCTTCCAGCAAGGCCTTCGCTTCAGCGTCGGTCTTGGCGGTCGTGGTGATTGCAATATCCATGCCGCGGAGCGCATCGACCTGGTCGAAGTCGATTTCCGGGAAGATGATCTGCTCTTTCACGCCCATGTTGTAGTTACCGCGACCATCGAAGGCACGGCCCGATACACCGCGGAAGTCACGAACCCGAGGCAGCGACACATTGACGAGGCGGTCGATGAATTCGTACATCTTCGCGCGGCGCAGCGTCACCTTGCAGCCGATCGGCCAACCATCACGGATCTTGAACGAAGCCACCGAAACACGGGCATTCGTAACAATCGGCTTCTGGCCGGAGATCTTGGCCATATCGGCCACGGCATTCTCAAGCACTTTCTTGTTCGCGGCAGCCTCGCCCACACCCATGTTGAGCGTGATCTTCGACAGCTTGGGCACTTGCATAGGATTGGAGTAGCCGAACTGCTTCATCAGCTTCGGAACCACTTCTTCCTTGTAGAACTTTTCGAGACGAGTCGTCATTTGTGCATTCCTCAGGCGTCGACCGCCTCACCGCTGGAGCGGAACACACGCAGTTTGCGTCCATCCTCCAGCTTTTTGATACCGATGCGTTCGCCCTTGCCGGAGGCTGGGTTGAACAGCATGACGTTGGAAATGTGGATCGAGGCTTCGCGCTCGACCACGCCACCCGGCTGTCCGACCTGCGGGTTCGGCTTGGTATGACGCTTGATGATGTTGATATTGGAAACGACCACACGATCGCCCGCTACACCCACAACATCGCCCTGCTTACCCTTGTCTTTGCCGGCGGTCACGACCACGCGGTCGCCTTTCTTGATTCGATTCATGTCTGTTTCTCCGCTCAGAGCACTTCGGGAGCGAGCGAGACGATCTTCATGAACTTCTCGGAACGCAGTTCGCGCGTCACCGGTCCGAAGATACGTGTGCCGATCGGCTCGTGCTTGGCGTTCAGCAGAACGGCGGCATTGGTATCGAAGCGGATCAGCGAGCCATCGGCGCGACGCACACCCTTACGGGTACGTACCACGACGGCGTTGTAAACCTCGCCCTTCTTGACTTTGCCGCGCGGAATGGCGTCCTTGATCGACACCTTGATGATGTCGCCAATGTGGGCGTAACGGCGCTTGGAGCCACCGAGCACCTTGATGCACATCACTTCTTTCGCGCCGGAATTGTCTGCCACTTCGAGGTGGCTTTGCATCTGGATCATGATTCTGCCTCCTCGGTTATTCGGCAGCGCGTTCGACGATTTCGACGACGCGCCAGTTCTTGGTCTTGGACATCGGAGCGCATTCAGCCACCCTCACCACATCACCTTCGTTGCAGGTGTTCTCTGCGTCGTGGGCATGCAGCTTGGTCGAGCGGCGGATGTACTTGCCATACAGCTCATGCTTGACCTGGCGCTCGACAAGCACAGTGACGGTTTTATCCATCTTGTTGCTGACGACGCGCCCTTGGATCGTGCGCTGCTTCTTTTCGGTGTTGTTCATGGTCGTCAGTCCTTACTTCTTCTGACCGATCAACATGTTGACGCGGGCGATTTCACGGCGCACGCGACGGATGTCGTGGGTCTTGGCGAGCTGGCCTGTGGCTTTCTGCATACGGAGCGAGAAACGCTCTTTGTGCAGATCGACCAGATGGGCCTGCAGCTCTTCGGCCGACTTGGCTCGGAGTTGTTTGAGTTCCATCAGCGCACCGTCCGGGTCACAAAAGTGGTGGTGACCGAAAGCTTGGCTGCGGCGAGACGGAAGGCCTCACGCGCTGTCGCCTCATCGACGCCCTCGATCTCGTAGATCATGCGGCCGGGCTGGATCTGAGCGACCCAGTACTCGACGCTACCCTTACCGGAGCCCATTCGGACTTCGATCGGCTTCTGCGTGATCGGCTTGTCGGGAAACACCCGGATCCACATCTTTCCGCCGCGCTTGACATAACGGCTGATGGTACGGCGCGCTGCTTCGATCTGACGGGCAGTCAGGCGACCGGTCGCGGTCGCCTTCAAACCGTATTCACCGAAGCTCACCTGATTGGCGCTCCAGCTCAGACCTGCATTGCGGCCTTTAAAAACCTTGCGGTATTTGGTTCGCTTGGGTTGCAACATGATTAATCCCTCGCTTCACGATCACGACGCGGGCCGCGCGGGCGGTCACGATCGTTGCGGTCGCCACGGTCACCACGCTCATTGCGCGGGGAATCGTCCTGTTTCTCCTGGCCAACGAGAGAGAAATCGAAGATTTCGCCCTTGTAGATCCAGGTCTTGATGCCGATCACGCCATATGTCGTATGCGCTTCGGCAAAGCCGTAATCGACGTCCGCACGCAGGGTGTGCAGCGGCACGCGACCTTCGCGATACCATTCCGAACGGGCAATTTCAGCACCGTTGAGACGACCGGCGACATTGACTTTGATACCCAGAGCGCCAAGACGGATCGCGTTGCCCACGGCGCGCTTCATCGCACGGCGGAACATGATGCGACGCTCAAGCTGCTGAGCGATCGATTCGGCGACCAGCTGGGCGTCGAGCTCCGGCTTGCGGACTTCAGTGACGTTGATGTGGGCAGGAACGCCCATCAGGTCGCTGATTTCCTTGCGCAGTTTCTCGATGTCCTCACCGCGCTTGCCGATCACCACGCCCGGACGGGCAGTGTGGACAGTGACGCGAGCGGTCTTGTTGGGACGCTCGATCATGATCTTGCTGATCCCGGCAGCGGAGAGCTTCTTGCGAAGCATCTCGCGGACCTTGAGATCGGCAGCCAGAAAGCCGGCGAATTCCTTCTTGCCCGCATACCACTTCGAGTTCCAATCTTTGGAAATGCCGAGGCGAATACCGGTCGGATGTACTTTGTGACCCATACTTATTTACCCTCGCCGACAATCACGGTGATGTGGCTGGTGCGCTTCAGAATCCTGGTACCGCGACCTTTGGCGCGGGCCATGAAACGCTTCAGCATCGGACCTTCATCGACCATGATGGTCTTGACCTTCAGCAGGTCGATGTCGGCGCCCTGGTTGTTCTCGGCGTTGGCGATCGCAGACTCCACGACCTTGCGGATCATGGCGGCGGCTTTCTTGTCCGAGAAACGGAGCAGATTGACAGCACGCTCTGCGGAAAGGCCACGCACCTGGTCAGCGACCAGACGGGCTTTCTGCGGCGAGATGCGGGCCGTGCGCAGGATCGCTTTGGCGTCGTTGCTATTGTTCATGGTAGCCATCTCGTTATCTGCCCTTCTTGTCGCCGCCGTGACCCTTGAAGGTCCGGGTGAGAGCGAACTCGCCGAGCTTGTGGCCAACCATGTTCTCGTTGACGAGAACTGGAATGTGGTTCTTACCGTTGTGCACGGCGATCGTGAAACCGATCATTTCCGGCAGAATGGTGGAACGACGCGACCAAGTCTTGATCGGCCTCTTGCTGCTGCCCGCAGTCTCGACCTTCTTGATCAGATGGTGGTCGACGAACGGACCCTTTTTCAGTGAACGTGCCATGGTCGATTAGCTCCTGCGGTCGCGCACGATGAATTTCTGCGTGCGCTTGTTCTTGCGGGTCTTGTAACCCTTGGTCGGGACGCCCCACGGAGTGACCGGGTGCGGATTACCCTGACCGGCCTTGGCCTCACCACCGCCGTGCGGATGGTCAACCGGGTTCATCGCCGCGCCGCGAACGGTCGGCTTGACACCACGCCAACGCTGGGCACCGGCTTTGCCGAGCTTCTCGAGGTTATGTTCGGTATTGCCGACTTCGCCGATCGTGGCGCGACACTCGGACGGCACCTTGCGCATTTCGCCCGAACGCAGGCGGAGCATCGCGTAGATTCCTTCGCGAGCGACGAGCTGCACGCCAGCACCCGCTGCACGTGCCAGCTGAGCGCCCTTGCCCGGCTTCATTTCGATGCAATGCACCGTCGAACCAACCGGGATATTGCGAAGCGGCAGCGTGTTGCCGGCACGAATCGGAGCATCATTGCCTGCGATCAGCTGATCGCCGGCCTTGAGACCCTTCGGCGCAATGATATAGCGACGCTCACCATCGACGTAGCACAGCAGCGCAATGTGCGCGGTGCGATTCGGATCGTATTCGATCCGCTCAACCTTCGCCGGAATGCCTTCCTTGTCGCGCTTGAAATCGATAATGCGGTAATGCTGCTTGTGGCCACCGCCGATGTGACGGGTGGTGATGCGACCATGGTGGTTACGACCACCGGTCTTACCCTGCTTCTCGACCAACGCGGCGTGCGGGGCACCTTTGTGCAGACCCGGCGTGACCACGCGGACCGCGCTGCGGCGGCCAGGAGAAGTCGGTTTGAAAGTCATCAATGGCATCGGTGATTCCTCAGACCTTGACCGTGGTGACGTCGATCGACTGGCCTTCGGCCAGGGTCACGTAGGCCTTGCGCCAGTCGCCGCGGCGACCATTGCGATTACGGAAGGCCTTGTTCTTGCCTTTTACGTTGACCACATTGACCGACGAGACCTGCACATCGAACAACTTTTCGATCGCAGTCTTGATATCGGCCTTGGTGGCGTCGGTGGCGACTTCGAAGGCATATTGATTGGAGACTTCCTGCAGGCGCACGGTCTTTTCGGACACGCGCGGCGCACGGATTACGCTGTAGAGCTTGGCGTCATTCATGCCAGCCACTCCTCGATCTTCTTGACCGCTTCGGCGGTCATCAGGACACTGTCGGCACCGACCAGAGCGACCGGATCCAAGCCCTGCACGTCGCGGACCTGCACATAAGGCAGATTGCGCGCGGACAGGAAAAGGTTTTCGGAAGCATCTTCAGTCACGATCAGCGGGCGCTTGCCGAGCTCGTAGCTCTTGAGCTTCTCAACCAGACCGCTGGTCTTCGGCGCGTCGATATCGAACGACTCAACGACCGTGATCCGACCCTGGCGATTCAGCTCGGAGAGGATCGCAGCGATCGCAGCGCGGTACATCTTGCGATTGACCTTTTGCGCGAAGCTACGCGGCTTGGCAGCGAAAGCACGGCCACCGCCGACGAAGATTGGAGCGGTCAAGGCACCGTGACGAGCACCGCCGCCTTTCTGCTTCTTCGACTTTTTCGTGGTGCCATTGACTTCGGCACGGGTCTTCTGCGCCTTGGTACCGGCGCGACCAGCGTTGCGATAGGCAACGACAACCTGATGAACCAGATCTTCGCTGAATTCGCGGCCGAAGACTGCATCGGAGACCGAAACGGTCTTGCTACTGTTATTGATGGCGAGTTCCATTGTCGTCTCCCTTACTTCGTCGTCGGACGGACAATGACGTCGCCGCCCGGCGCGCCCGGGACAGCGCCCCTGATCGCGATCAGGCCGCGCTCGGCATCGACCTTGACCACTTCAAGACGCTGCGTCGTCTGCTGCTCGGCGCCCATGTGGCCGGACATTTTCTTACCCGGGAACACGCGGCCAGGCGTTTGACGCTGGCCGATGGAGCCCGGCGAACGGTGCGACAACGAGTTACCGTGCGTCGCATCGCCCATGGTGAAGTTCCAGCGCTTAATCGTGCCCTGAAAACCCTTACCCTTGGTGACACCCTGCACGTCGACGACTTGGCCGGCCTCGAAAATGTCGGCCTTGATCTCGCCGCCAACTTCAAAACCACCGATTTGATCGGCTTCGACACGGAGTTCCCACAGGCCACGACCTGCTTCAACCTTCGCCTTGGCGAGGTGACCGGACTCCGGCTTGTTGATCAACGCGGCGCGCTTGACACCCACAGTGACCTGCACTGCGCTATAGCCATCAGTGTCAGGGGTTTTGATCTGGACGATACGGTTCGGCGTAGCCTCGATCAAAGTCACCGGAATGGACTTTCCATCCTCAGTGAAGATACGGCTCATGCCAGCCTTGCGGCCGACAATGCCCAACGAATATTTCTTCGCGGTCATGATGCGGGCCTCAGGTCAATTTGATCTGGACATCAACGCCCGCCGCGAGCTCGAGCTTCATCAGCGCGTCCACGGTCTTGTCGTTGGGGTCGACGATATCAAGCACGCGCTTGTGCGTGCGGGTCTCGTACTGGTCGCGCGCGTCTTTATCGACGTGCGGGGACACCAGAACGGTGTAGCGTTCGATTTTGGTCGGAAGCGGAATTGGGCCGCGCACTTGTGCGCCGGTCCGCTTCGCCGTCTCGACGATCTCACTGGCCGAACGATCGATCAGACGATGATCAAACGCTTTCAGCCGGATCCGGATTTTCTGGTCCGCCATGACGGAATTCCTCGTAGAAAGAGCGACAGGCTCGACGGCTAGGTGCGCCGAACCCCCTTATTGTTTTGAAACATGGCTATGAAACAAATTCAGGCCTTAGCCACTGAGAATCTCGACATCCGACAAACAAAACATCCGGAGTTACTGCGAGACCTCAAAAAAAAGCAGACCGGTTCCCCGACCCGCCAGACACAGATTGGAAACGCAATAACATGCCCCCCTTGCCGTATGTGCCCCGAATATTTTCGGAGCGGGCGGGGGCGATGCCGTTGCGACGTTTCCCTGTCCGGCGAAGACGAAGCGCATCCTGCACTTCATTTCGCTTACTTGCGAAACGCCAGAGGCATTCTGCGAAGTGGTCTTGCATTATAGAGGGGTTATTGACGGCCTTGCAAGCCGTTAACACTCTCTTTTTTCACACTACCGATACGTAAACACGGTCATGGGTGTTTCTGGCCAGATCCGCTACTGAGTCGCCGCTGCAACAGGATCCCTGCCTGAGCGGAAATAGCGACCGGAGGAGACCTGTGCACGCTTACACGCGCACAGGTCACATCATCACTTGATGATCTTGGCAACGACGCCGGCGCCGACCGTACGGCCGCCTTCGCGAATCGCGAAACGCAGACCTTCGTCCATCGCCACCGGGTTGATCAGGCTCACCACCATCTTCACGTTGTCGCCAGGCATCACCATCTCCACGCCTTCTGGCAGCGTGCAGGCACCGGTGATGTCCGTCGTACGGAAGTAGAACTGCGGACGGTAACC
>JBGSID010000177.1:0-3379 GCA_041751895.1 Lysobacteraceae bacterium
CGCCAGGGTGACGATGTCGGGCACGACGCCGTCGCCCCAGTGCGCGAACAGCGGACCGGTGCGGCCCATACCGCACTGGATTTCGTCGAGCATCAGCAGCGCCTCATTGCGGTCACAGAGCGCGCGGACGCCAGCCAGATAACCGTCGCGCGCCGGCATCACCCCACCCTCGCCCTGCACCGGCTCGATCAGCACCGCGCAGACATCGCCGCCGGCCATCGCCGTTTCGAGGGCGTCGAGATCATTGAAATCGACATACCGGAAGCCACCGGGCAACGGCTCGTAACCGGCCTGGTATTTCGGCTGCGCGGTGGCCGTGACCGTGGCCATGGTGCGGCCGTGGAAGCTGCCGTGGCAGGTCACGATCACGCGACGTTCCGGCGGCCGTCCCTCGACGCTCGCCCACTTGCGTGCGAGCTTGATCGCGGCCTCGTTGCCCTCGGCGCCGGAATTGCACAGGAACACGCGCGCGGCGAAGCGCGATGCAGCCACCAGTTCCTCAGCCAACCGCACCGGCGGCTCGCTGTAGAAGACGTTGCTGGTATGCCAGAGTTTGCCGGCCTGTTCGGTCAGTGCCGCCACCAGATCAGGGGCGCAATGCCCGAGGCTGCAGACGGCGATCCCACCGGCGAGATCGATGTAGTCGCGACCGTCCACATCCCAGAGCCGGCTGCCCTGGCCACGATCGAGAATCAGCTGGCGCGGGCGGTAGACCGGCAGGTAATAGCGTTGGCCGCGCTCGACCAGCGACGCCGCGTCATCACTCGCCGGCATCACCACACTCCGGTGTTCGGCATCGACGCCCACGGCTCCTGCGCTGGCAGCGAACCTTGCTGGAGCAGTTCGATCGACACCAGATCCGGCGAGCGCACGAAGGCCATGTGGCCATCGCGCGGCGGGCGGTTGATGGTGTAGCCCATCGCCTGCAGGCGCTGGCAGGTTGCGTAGATGTCGTCGACGCGAAACGCGAGGTGGCCGAAGTTGCGGGCGCTGCCGTAGTCCTCTTCGGGCGAGCCGTCTTGCGGCGGCCAGTTGTAGGTCAGCTCGATCTCGGCGCCGGGCGTTTCGTCCGCAGCGAGAAAGATCAGCGTGAACTTGCCGGCTTCGTTCTCCATCCGCCGCATTTCTTTCAGGCCGAGGCCTTCGCAGTAGAAACGCAGCGAGGCGTCGAGATCGCGGACGCGGACCATCGTGTGCAGGTATTTCATGTGTTCGTTCGCTCTCAGTCCAGAAACAGGTCAGGCAACAGCGCTTGCCTCGGGTCGACGGCGTAACCGTCGAAGTCGCTCACGCCGGCCGCCCGCAACACGTCGTCATCGATCAGGAAGTGCCCGTGGAAGTCGCGGGCGTCGCGCACCAGGATCGCGTGCGCCGCATCGGCGACGATCCCGGGCTTGCGGCAGTGGGCCAGATCCACGCCCGGAATCATGTTGATGGCGTCGGTCGCGATGACCGTGCGCGGCCAGAGCGCGTTCACCGCGACGCCCTGCGGGCCGAATTCGGCGGCGAGCCCCAGTGTCACGAAGCTCATGCCCATCTTCGCCAAGGTATAGCCGGTATGCGGCGCCCACCATTTGGGGTCGAGATTCGGCGGCGGCGCGAGCGTGAGGATGTGCGGGTTGGGCGCTTTCAGCAGATACGGCAGACAGGCCTGCGCGCACAGGAAACTGCCCCGGGCGTTGACCTGCTGCATCAGATCGAAGCGCTTCATCGGCGTGTCCAGCGTGCCTTTGAGCCAGATCGCGCTGGCGTTGTTGACCAGGATATCGATGCCACCGAAGGCATCGACCGTCGCCGCGACTGCGGCGCGGACCTCGTCTTCTTCGCGGATATCGCAACGCAGCGCTAGTCCCTGGCCGCCCGCTGCATTCACGGCCTCGGCGGCACTGTGGATGGTGCCGGGCAGCTTGGGATTGGGCACCGACGATTTCGCGGCGATCGCGACGTTGGCGCCATCTCGCGCCGCGCGCAGCGCGATCGCCAGACCGATGCCGCGCGAGGCGCCGGTGATGAAAAGGGTTTTTCCTGCAAGATTGGTCATCGGACATCCACGATTGCGGCCTCAGTAGGCCAACGGAACACATTGGCCACGGGCATCATCGTCATTGCCACGCGTCGATGACGGCAGGTGCCATCGTGGCGAATCCTACCGTATCCGCGCACCATGCGCCCATACGAATGACCATACGAACACGCATACGAAAAGAGGCGTGCGAACACATGGTTCGTACGCCTCTGTCGATCGTGCTGCACCCCGATGGAATTCAGCTCACGACAACGCTCGGATCCCAGTAGTAGTAACCGAACAGTTCCTGCGTCTCGCCGTCGCTGGCGAGGGCGTACAACGCAAAGTAAACGTAGAAATTCTCGGTTCCTGCTTTGGCAACTCTGGAATCAAGACTCGTGAAGTTGATCGAAGCACTGATTGCCGGCAAACCATTCCCGGTGGTCGTGTCCGGCATCACTGCGTGGCTTCGCACCACGAGGTTCGGCACAAACTGGTTGAACACGTTATCGCCGTACCAGTATTTGATGCCATAGATGATCACGGCATCGTCGGAGTTTGCGTAAATCGATGTTCCGTAGAACGACACGAAATCACCGGGGTTTGCCTTGAACTTGAGGTCAGCGGTTCCCTGCCCGCTGACGACACCCCTTGGATCGGTGCAAATCATGAACTGGCTGTTATGGTTGATGCCTGTCGGATTGTTTTGATCCCGACTCGGGTTGGGATAGTTCGTCTTGACATAATCGGTGTCGATGACGATCAGGACATTGATGGATTCTGCTGATGAAGCAAGTGCGGTATCTGTCATGACATCTACTCCTTGAAATGAATGGATTTCCTGCTGGTTGTCTGCTCGGATGAGCCCCTTTTTTTAAGGGTTTTTAGCTCCATGACGCAGTTATCGCGCCGCCAAGGCGTGACGGTCTCCGTCTCGACCTTTGTACGTGGTCAAGAGCGCAAGCAGGGAATCAGTCCGGCATCATCACTGGATCATTTCCGCGCGCAGTATTTTTTGACTGCGGGCAGTCAGTGGCATCCGGATCCGGTCTGCATCATGGCTTCGGCCCCTGCCCTTCATTGTCTTCCCACTTCAACAGGGTCCGGGTGACGAAACGGTAGACCGGCTTGCCGGTGCGGAACCACAGATCACGTACCCAGGAATGTCGCTTCAGCAGCCGCCGTTCGACCGGCGTGATCGAACCCGGGCAATAGGTGCGCTTGTGCTTGAGCAGATGGCGCAGGTCCTCGCGCGCGAGCAAGCGCATCCAGCGCGAGCGCGGCGGCCCGCAGACCGCAAGTTGGAAATCGATGATCCCCGGGGTGCCATCGGCCAACACGAGCCAGTTCGCTTCCTTGGCCAGATCGTTGTGG
>JBGSID010000178.1:0-8202 GCA_041751895.1 Lysobacteraceae bacterium
GCGGAAGGACCGACGCGACGGCAGACCGGGGACTCAGGCGCGCGAACGTGTCGGACCGCATGGGCGCCTAGTGTAGCGCCGGGGCCGGGACGCGGTCATCGCTTGCCGTGGGTGTCGTCGCATCGAATCAGGCCGCATCCAATCAGGCAGTATCGCAACCGGATCGACGCGCTCCGCGGACACGCATCACATCCGCTGCACGCCATGCACCGCGACGAGGCGGCGCACGCGGCGGATCACATCGGCCAGATGCGTGCGATCGCTCACTTCGATCCCGAAACGGATCACCGCGATGTTCTTGTCGCGATCCAGGTATTCGACCGAATCGATATTGGAATCCGCCTGGGCGATGGCCGCCGCGACCTGCGCGAGTACGCCGGGCCGGTTTTCCACTTCCACGCGCAGCATCACCTGGAAATCGCCGCTCACCTGACGATCCCAGCCGATCGATACCCAGCGCTCCGGCGATTTGCGGTACTCGACGACGTTGGCGCAATCCATCCGATGCACCACGATGCCGCGGCCGGTGGTGTGGTAACCCATCACGTCGTCGCCCGGAATCGGCATGCAACAGTTCGCGAACGTGACCACGCCGCGTTCGGCGCCGGTGATGAGGATCTTCTCGCCGTGCAGCGCGACGCCCATCGCGAGATTCAAGCCATCGCTCTTGTCCGGTACGCGATGCGCCAACACCTGCGCGACCTGCGTCGGCATGCGGTTGCCCAGCGCGATATCGGCCAGCAGCGCTTCCAGCCGTGGATAACGATGGTCGGTCAGATAGGCTTCCAGCCGCGTCGACGGCACGCGGTCCAGCGATGTGTCCATCCCTTCCAGCGCGCGGTCGAGCATGCGGTGTCCCAATTGCACCGCATCCTCGTGTTCCAGCTGCTTGAGCTGATGGCGAATCGCCGTGCGCGCTTTGCCTGTGACCACGAATTCCAGCCATTGCGGTTTGGGCGCCGCGGATTTCGCAGTGATCACTTCCACGCTTTGACCGCTGCTGAGCTTGGTGCGCAGCGGCACCAGCTTCTTGTCGACGCGCGCGGCGACCGCATGGTTGCCGACATCGGTATGCACGCCGTAGGCGAAATCGAGGGTCGTGGCGTTGCGCGGCAAGGCCATGATGTCGCCCTTCGGCGTGAACAGATACACCTCGTCGGGAAACAGATCGATCTTGACGTTTTCGAGGAACTCCAGCGACGAGCCCGTGGCTCGCTGGGATTCGATCAGGTTCGCGACCCACGACTGCGCGCGGTTCTGTGCGCCACTGACTTCGCCGCCGTGCTTGTACGACCAATGCGCGGCGATCCCACGCTCGGCGATCAGATCCATCTCCTCCGTCCGGATCTGCACTTCGATCGGTGAACCGTAGGGCCCGAACAGAACGGTATGCAGTGATTGGTAGCCGTTGGCTTTGGGGATCGCAACAAAATCGCGGAACCGCCCGTCGACCGGTTTGAACACCGAGTGCACGATGCCCATCGCGTGGTAGCACTCCGGCACCGTACGCACGACCAGTCGGAAACCGAACATGTCCATGACCTGTGTGAAGGTCTTACCCTCCGTGCGCATCTTGCTGTAGATGCTCCACGGCGACTTCACGCGGCTCACCAACCTGAACTCGAAGCCTTCCTTGCTCAGTCTTTGCGCCAATTGCGCTTCGATCTTGGCGAGCGCTTCGCGTCTCACCATCGGCTGGGTCCGGATCCGTCGCGCCAGGACCGCATGCCGCCACGGATGCAGGGCGCGGAAACCGAGATCCTGCAACTCGGCCTTGATCAGATTCATGCCGAGGCGCTGCGCGATCGGCGCGTAGATCTCAAGCGTCTCCCGCGCGATACGCGTGCGCGCTTCCGGACTCTGTGCGCCCAGGGTCCGCATGTTGTGCAGACGATCCGCAAGCTTGATCAGGATCACGCGCAGATCGCGCGCCATCGCCAGCATCATCTTGCGGAAACTTTCAGCCGCCGCCTCTTGGCGATCCTGGAACTCGAGTTTGTCCAGCTTGGTCACGCCCTCGACCAGTTCGGCGACCGTCTGGCCGAAGTCCGCCGCGATCTCGTCGCGGCTCAGCGGGGTGTCCTCGATGGTGTCGTGCAGGATCGCCGCGACCAGCGTCTCGATATCCACCCCTTGCTCGGCCAGCACGGTCGCTGCGGCAACAGGATGCGTGATGTAGGGTTCTCCCGATTTACGGGTCTGGCCGGCATGTGCAGCGGCGCCGACGCGCCAGGCACGAATCAGCGTCGCGCGCTGATCTTCGGGCAAATAGCCAGCGGCCACCTCCAATTCGCGGACATAGTCCGGCAACTCCGCGTCTGGGGCGGGGGTGGGGCCGGCGAGGATGGGTTCGAGCTGACTCATGTCCGTCAGACTAAGGCGAAATGCTTGAATTGTGGAGACGGCACCATCGCCTGGAGTAGGCATTGGCCCGAAAACAGCGAAGCCCCGCCGGAGCGGGGCCTCGTTATCGATCGTAGAGCGTGCCGTCTTGCGAGCGGGGTGACAGCCCGTATTACAGATCGTCGCCCTTCGACAGATCGTCATCGGCCACCACTTCCGCAGCGGCCCATTCCAGCGCTTCACGCTCTTTACGCTCGCGTTCGGCTTTTTCGACGGCGTCGATATAACCATTGTCGATGCGGCGGGCGGCGATCTCACGCAACGCCAACACGGTCGGCTTGTCATTGGCCTCGCTGTTGTCGAGCTGCGGGTCGACGCCATTGGCGAGCTGGCGGGCGCGCTTGGCGGCCATCATGACGAGCTCGAAACGGTTGTCGACAACTTCCAGACAATCTTCAACGGTAATGCGGGCCATAGCGCTCCCGGCGGCCTGGGGCCGTCCGACTGTAGTGTGTGAACCGGTGATTGTAGCGATTTCAGGGGCTTGGGCACAAGCTTGGTAAACCTGCGGTCACTGCTGTCTGGCCGAACCCACTCACAACATCATAATTAGAATCAAGGACTTACCTTCATTCCGGCATGTTCCGAGGCCAGGATCCGTCGAAATGTCAGATTGATGCGTTCACCTTCCGGGCGTGCGGTGGCCGGCAACGCATGCAGATACCGCTTCTGGGTGTCACCACGCATCACCAGAAGACTGCCATGCGGCAGGTCGAGCACCAGACGCTCGCCCTCCCCGCGAGGCTTGAACGAAAATCGACGTACCGCCCCCAGACTGATCGACGCGATCACCGGTTGCGCCCCCAATTCGGGTTCGTCATCGCTGTGCCAGCCCATGCGGTCGCGGCCATCGCGGTAGAGGTTGGCGAGTACGCTGTTGAAGCAGGCACCGAGCGTGTCTTGCAAGCGTCCGCGCAGTTCGCACAGCACAGGCGGCCATGGCTGCGGTTCGAACCGCGTCCGCGAGTAGGTATAACTCGCGTCCGGATCGCCGATCCAACTGCTTAGCCGAGGCGAATCGATCTCGCGCCCGAACATCCGGATCCGGTGGATTTCCCATGAAATGTCCGTCCGCAGGCTGCGCAGCAACCCATCCGCCACATCGCAAGACAACCATGCCGGTGCGAACCACAGCTCGGCGCCAGTCAGGTCGATGTGCAGCAATCGGCTCCGGGAATCCATGTACACATGCTGCCGATTTGCTCCGGCCGCCGCAAACCCGGAAAATTGTAGGATCTTTGCCGGAGCACACCCATGACCGAGACTGCGCCTACCGACGTCGAACGTGACGTGATGGAGTACGACGTTGTCGCCGTTGGCGCCGGACCTGCCGGACTGGCGTTCGCGATCCGGCTGAAACAGCTGAATCCCGAGATCAGCGTCTGCGTGATCGAGAAGGCCTCGACCATCGGCGCACAGATCCTCTCCGGTGCCGTGATCGAAACCGGCCCACTCGACGCGTTGTTGCCGAATTGGCGCGACAACCCGCCGCCGATCTGCGTACCCGCGACAGAAGACGAATTCTGGCTGCTGAGCAAAACCGGCGGTCGCAAATTGCCTGTCCCTCCAGGCATGAACAACCACGGCAACGTGATCGTCTCGCTCGGCGCGATGTGCGCGTGGATGGCGCCGCAGGCCGAAGCGCTCGGCGTCGAGATCTACCCAGGATTCGCCGCCGCCGAAACATTGCATGATGACGATGGCAAGGTCATCGGCGTACGAATCGGCGATATGGGTGTGGCGAAAGACGGTTCGCACAAACCCGGGTTCACCGCCGGCATCGATATCCGCGCCAAAGTCACGGTGCTCGCCGAAGGTGCCCGAGGCCATCTCACCAAACGCCTGATCGAGCGCTTCAAGCTGGATGCGGACAGCGACCCGCAGGCCTATTCAATCGGCATCAAGGAGCTGTGGCAGGTGCCGGAGGATCGCGTCACGCCCGGCAAGATCGTGCACAGCTTGGGCTGGCCGGCGGACAACCATACCTACGGTGGCAGCTTCCTGTATCACCTGGACAAGGGCCGGATCGCGCTGGGTTATGTCAGCGGACTGGACTACAGCGATCCCGACTACAAACCGTGGGAAGCCTTCCAGCAGTGGAAGAACCATCCGACGGTGAAATCACTGCTTGATGGAGGCAGCCTCGTCTCCGCCGGCGCACGCGCAATCGTCACCGGCGGTTGGCAATCGCTGCCGAAGGTCGACATGCCCGGTGCGCTGCTCATCGGCGACACCGCCGGTCTGCTGAATGTGCCGAAAATCAAAGGCACGCATCAGGCGATCCGATCCGGCATGCTCGCGGCGGAACATCTCATCGCATCATCGCTGGCGGCGGAAGGTTTCGACACGAAGCTGCGCGCGTCGGATGCGATGGCCGAACTGAAGAAAGTGCGCAACATCAAACCGGGCTTCAAACGCGGTCTGTGGTTCGGGATGATCAACGCGGCATGGGAAACCGTGACTGGCGGCGCGTCGCCATGGACACTCAAGAACAAGGCGGACTGGTCTTCTCTCGACAAAATCGGCGCGCATGAACAACCGAAACGCGATTACGTCGACCGCACACTCGCGCCGCGCGACAGACTCGCAGCGGTCTATTTCGCCGCGACCGAGCACGATGAAGATCAGCCCGTGCACCTGCACGTACGCGACACGTCGGTATGCGTGACGCAATGCACCGAGGAATACGGCAATCCGTGCACGCGATTCTGCCCCGCAGGCGTTTACGAAATTGTCGACGACGAAGCCGGCAAGCGCCTGCAGATCAACGCCGCCAACTGCGTGCACTGCAAGACCTGCGACATCAAGGATCCCTATCAGATCATCGACTGGGTAACACCGGAAGGCGGCTCAGGCCCGAACTATCAGAATCTCTGATCGCGCCTTTCGCCAGCGAACTCAAAACAAAATGCCCGGATTTTCCGGGCGTTTTGTTTACGACAAGTCACCGCCGAATTTCTCAGCGCCTCTGCGCCGTCACCTGTGCAGCATCCTGCGTCGGATTGTCTGCTGAATTCGCCACGCTCGCGGTCATCCGCTGGATGCTGTCATGCATCGGCGTCGACACTGCCTGCGTTTTGTCCATGAACGTTTGTTTCGTCGCAGGATTCGACGGATCGCCATCACCGATGAACAGATTCTGCCGCCCAGTCGAGGTCTGATTGCCAAGCGCCACGTATTGGATGTCCTGCAATCCATTGTTCTTCGCCAGCAGCGTCAAACTTGCGGCCGTTTCTCCAACCGGCAGCTTTGCACCATCGGTATTCAGTTTTTCGACACCGGCGACCGCCTGATCGTAAAGCTTCTTGTTTTCCGGCTGCAGCAGGACCGACTGTTTCTGTTTGAATGCTGCGGCAGCGTCGTCGATCGATGATCGCTCAGGTTCGAAACCGGATGGCTGCGCGCTCGTGATCGGTCGATGCGGTTTGGAACTGCCACCGAACTGGATCGTCAGCCCAACCTTCCCGTAGTACTCGTTGGTTTCTGGACGATACCCTGCCTCGGCACTGAACTTATAACGTTCATTACCACTGGTAGACACCTTCGCACCGAACTCCGAGACCTTCATCGGCCCGAATTCGTTGTTCGCCCGGACATGCCCGCTGTATTCCAGGTTGGCGTTCTTGTAATTGATGGATGCACCAAGATCGGTCCGCGGCCCGAACTTGCCATCAAGCATCACCGATCCAGCCCCTTTATCGAACGCGAGCTTGCCATCCAGTCCCAATGTCGTGCCCAGCCGATTCGACATGACCTGCGCATTGAAACTATTGCCGTTATCGAAGCTCGCCCCGAGTTTGTAGTTCGATGTGTGATTGATTTCATCGATACGAAAACCAGCCAATCCCTTTCCGTTTTGACCGATGCCGAAAGCGCCGTCCGCACCGAAAACATTGCCGGCGGCCGACTTGGTCAAATCGGCACTGAAAAGGTTGCCATTGGCGAACTGCAATTTGCCATCGATTCTGGTGGTGTTGGCAGGCTCATCTACGCGCAGACTTGCGCTGCCTTTGCCATTGCCGATACCGAACGTGCCATCGGCACCATAAATCTGCCCATCGCGGGTCTGCATCCAATCGGCATTGAGCAAATTACCGTTGTCGAATTTGAACTTGGCATCGAATCTGGTGGTGCTGGCAGGCTCGTCGACTCGGAAGTTTGCGGCGCCAGAACCTTCTTTCCCGAGCTTGAATACACTATCTGCCCCATAAATCTGTCCGGCTGCGGTCCGGCTCCAGTCCGCGCTGAGCCCATAGTCGTCATTGAACTTCAGCTTGGTATCGAATCTGCTCGTATTGCCAGGCTCGTCGACACGGAAACTCGCCGTGCCGTTGCCGTCCTTGCCGAGCTTGAATGCGCTGTCGGCCCCGTAAATCTGACCAGCCGCCGTGCGGTTCCAGTCAGCATTGAGATTGAAGTCAGGATTGAACTGCAGTTTCGTATCGACCCGCGCGGTGTCGGCAGGCTCATCGACACGGAAACTCGCGGTCCCGTTGCCGTCCTTACCGAGCTTGAATGCGCTGTCAGCTCCGTAGTTCTGCCCGGCCGCGCTGCGGTTCCAATCCGCATTGAGTTTGAAGTCAGGATTGAACTGCAGCTTGGTATCCACCCGCGCCGTATCGGCGGGCTCATCGACACGGAAACTCGCCGTCCCGTTGCCATCCTTGCCGAGCTTGAACGCGCTGTCGGCCCCGTAGATCTGCCCGGCAGCGCTGCGGTTCCAGTCGGCATTGAGGTTGAATTCGGGATTGAACTGCAGTTTCGTATCGACCCGCGCGGTGTCGGCGAGCTCATCGACACGGAAACTCGCCGTCCCGTTGCCATCCTTGCCAAGCTTGAACGCGCTGCCGGCCCCATAGTTCTGCCCGGCCGAAGTGCGGTTCCAGTCGGCATTGAGATTCAAATCGGAATTGAACTGCAGCTTGGTATCGATCCTCGCCGTATCGGCCGGTTCATCGACACGGAAACTTGCCGTCCCGTTGCCATCCTTGCCGAGCTTGAACGCGCTGTCGGCCCCATAGATCTGCCCGGCCGCACTGCGGTTCCAGTCGGCATTGAGATTGAAATCAGGATTGAACTGCAGCTTGGTATCCACCCGCGCCGTATCGGCGGGCTCATCGACATGGAAACTCGCGGTCCCGTTGCCATCCTTGCCTAGCTTGAACGCACTATCAGCCCCGTAGATCTGCCCGGCCGTAGTCCGGTTCCAGTTGGCATTGATGTTGTCGCCATCCGAAAAACGTATGTCTGAGCCGACCTTCAATGTATCGAGGGGTGGCAGTGCCTCCGCGTTGAAATTCAACGCTGTGTCCCTGCCTACTCCAAGCTTCCCATTCAGGACATATTGATCGATCGAGAATGCAGGCTTGGTGTTGAGGGTCAGCTGTGCTCCGAGCTGATCCCCGTTGGCGAAGTTGTAATCGGCATTACCCAGATAGCGATCTGGTGCGATTTCTCGACCAGAGCCATTCAAACTGCCGCCAAACAGCTGTGTTCTAAACCCCAATCCGCCGACAGGGTCTTTCGCGGGGGGATCACTTTGTGATGTCCCCTGCATTGGCTCGTTCTTCGGATCGGGCATGGCCATCTTCCTAGTCGTAACGTCAGGAGAAAATTTCCTGTCGCAAGGGTTCTAGATACGGCAAGCAAAGTCAACACTCGACGTTATGGACTTTGCTGATCCGGCTGTATAGCGGATCGCATAGGAACGGTTGATAAAACGATTAGCAAAGAAAAACCCCCGCAGCGGAAGCTGCGGGGGTTTTGTGTAAAGACCCTGGCGATGACCTACTCTCGCAT
>JBGSID010000179.1:0-2653 GCA_041751895.1 Lysobacteraceae bacterium
GCAGTGCCGAGAGCGCGATCGTGCGCTGCGGCAGCATGTATTCGGGCAGCTGGCGCGCGGCATATGCGCGCAGCTCGCTTTCATCCGGTGCGCCGTCCACCATCGGCACCACGTACGCGACCAGTCGCTGATCGCCGGGGCGCGATTCGTGGGTCACCACCACGGCCTGTGCGACCTCCGGATGCGACATCAGCACCTGTTCGATTTCGCCGAGTTCGATGCGATAACCGCGCACCTTCACCTGGAAATCGGTGCGGCCCAGACATTCGACCACGCCATCGTTGCGCCAGCGCGCGAGATCGCCGGTGCGGTACAGGCGCGCATCGCCGATGGTCAGAAAACGTTCGGCGCTGAGCTCGGGTCGATTGAGATACCCGCGCGCCACGCCATCGCCGCCGATGTACAGCTCACCGATCACACCCACCGGCACCGGTCGCTGTCGCGTATCGAGCACATGCAGCTGCGTGTTCGCCAGCGGCGTACCGATCGGAATTGGCGCTTCTGCGTGATTCAGACGATGGAAGCTCGCCCACACCGTGGTTTCGGTCGGACCGTAGCCGTTCCAGAGCGCACCGACCTTCGGCAACAGTTCGGCAGCGAGATCCGGCGGCAGCGGTTCGCCGGTACAGATCGCGGTGAGCGCAGGATCTCCGCGCCAACCCGCCGCCAACAGGAGTCGCCAGGTCGCGGGCGTCGCGTCGATGAAGCTGACCTCGTCGTTTTCGATCAGCACGCGCAGCTGGTCGCCGTCGATCGCATCGCTCCTGCTGGCAAGAACGATGATCGCACCCACCACCAGCGGCAGGATCAACTCCGACACCGCGATATCGAACGACAGCGTGGTGACCGCAAGCACGACGTCGTTCGCGTCCATGCCGGGCGAGCGACGCACGCTCGTCAGCAGGTTAACCGCATTGCGATGCGTGATCTGAACGCCTTTCGGACGGCCGGTGGAACCGGAGGTGTAGATGATGTATGCGTCGTCTTCGGCACCGCCGATCACTTCACTTACTGGATCATGCGCATCATTCGGAATGGCATCGAGCCGCAGCGTCGACAACGATTCGAATGCGCCAGCGAATGTGTCGATCAGTGCCGCATCGCCGAGCACCAGCCGCAATTCGGCGTCGCCGGCCATGAACGCGATACGGTCTTCCGGCAGCGACGGATCGAGCGGCACATAGCACGCACCGGCACGCAGCACGGCGAGCACCGCCGGCAGCATCTCCAGATCGCGTTCGAGCAGCAGACCCACGCGGTCGCCACGACCGACACCGGCCGTCTGCAGCGCATGCGCAATCGCGCCGCTGCGCGCATCCAGCTGCGCGTAGGGCAACAGGTGCTCAGCCGATTTCACGGCAATGGCGTTTGGCGTGCGTCGCGCCTGATCGAGGATCAAGGTCTCGATCCGCGTATGGCGCAGGTACTCTGCTGCGGTCGCGTTCCACGCATCGATCGACTGTGCATCACCTTGCGTTAGCACGGGCAAGGCATCGATGGCGCTGCCTGCTCTGGCTACCGCACCGCGCAGCAGAAATTCGAAGCCGACCAGCCAGCGCGAGACTGTCCGCGCATCGAACAAGTCGGCGTTGTACTGGCACTCCAGACGCATGCCGGCCTCGCCGAGATCGACCGCGTTGACGAACAGCTCGAAGGTCTCGAAGCGCCGCGCGTTGCTGTCGAGATCCAGCTGCAGGCCGGGCATCGCGTCGTGCTCGCCGGTGAGCGCCTGATCGATATTGAAGATCACGCTCATCAGCGGCAGGCGACTGCGATCGCGCGCGATCGGCAGCGCGCGTAGCAGCCTGCCGAAGGTGATGCTCTGATGCTCGTAGGCATCGAGCAGCATGCCGCGGCTCTGTTCGATCAGCGCATCGAACGGCATGTCGGGCTGTGGCATCAGACGCAGCGGCAGCATGTGCACGCAATGGCCGACGAGTCCTTCCAATCCTGCAGCGGCCTGCCCGGCAGCGGGGACGCCGATCACGACATCGTCCTGACCAGTGAGGCGATGCAACAGTGCAGAAAAACCGGCGAGCAAGGTTGCGAACAAACTCGCACCACGCCGCGTGCCGAGCTTGCGCACATCGGCAAGCAGATCGGCAGGCAATACATAATCTTCGCGCACGGCGCGCTGGGTGCGGATCGCGGGACGCGGACGGTCGCAGGGCAGATCCAGCACCGGACCGCCGTCGGCGAACAAGGCAATCCACCAGGCAAGATCATCGGCCGAATCCGCATCCGCCGTCGATTGCGCGACCGCGTAGTCGCCGAAGGAAGGCGGTGCCGCAAGCGTTTTCTCCGCATCCACAGCCGACGGCCGATACTGCGCAGCCAGATCCTTGACCAGCGCCCAGAACGACCAGCCGTCGAGCACGATGTGATGACCGGTCAACACCAGCACGTGATGCTCGGGCGCAAGACATACGATTTCGGCGCGCAGCAACGGGCCTGCACTCAGATCGAAGACATCGGACACATGGCGTTCGCAGATCGCCGCGAGCTCCGCCTGCGGATCCTGCGACGCGGACACATCGCGCAGCGCGACATCGAATGTCGGCGATTGTTTTGGAATTTTCAGCCACATACCGTCGTCGGAGAAGGTCGCACGCAGCGCGTCGTGCCGTTGCGGCAGCGCCTGCACGGCCGCGCG
>JBGSID010000180.1:0-10740 GCA_041751895.1 Lysobacteraceae bacterium
CGGAGTGTTCCAGATGCAGCGGCGCAGGTGCGGGGACGCTCATCGCGACACCGCCCCGGGGCAGGCGCGCGAGGCGCACGGATTCTTCGCCCTCCTTGATCTCGATCTCGGCCAGGTTCGATTCTTCGAGCAGATCGATCAGTTTCTTGATTTTGCGCAGGTCCATGAGGGTCTCTTCAAAGGCGATGGGGAAGATGTGGAAACAGGAAGGTAGGGGCGTCGAGTGCGGCCGTTGCGGTCAGCCCGCATCCTTTGATGCAAGCCGTTGGATCGCAGCGGCCAGTGCCAAGCCATAGCCGAGTGGCCCGAAGCCGGCGACGATTCCGACCGCGAGGTCCGTGAAATAGCTGGTATGGCGGAACGGCTCACGCGCGTGCGGATTGGACAGATGCACTTCGATGAACGGGATCGCCACTGCTGCCAGTGCGTCGCGGATGGCGACCGAGGTGTGGGTGAACGCAGCGGGATTGATCAGGATGAAATCGACGCTGCCGCGCGCGGCCTGGATACGATCGACCAACGCATGTTCGGCATTCGATTGGAAGCTCTCGAGCCGGTGCCCTGCTTCTGCAGCGCGGGCCGCCAGATCGGCATCGATCTCGGCCAAGGTCGCGTGTCCGTAAATCTCCGGCTCGCGGGTGCCAAGCAGATTGAGATTGGGGCCATGCAAAATCAGGAGGTGCGCCATGATGTCGATCCATCGAACAGGCGATCAGTCTGCGCGAAAGAAGGAGTACTGTCCAGATCGCCGAAGTTCGATACTTTTCAATCGGCCGATTGAAATATGGGCGTCACCGATGCGATAAACCGATACGACAAAAAAGAAACGGCCCTCAGGTGTCTCCACCTGGGGCCGTGGCCCTGCACGGGTTTGTATGGTGCGTTGCTCGCCAGCGCGTGGCTTGGCTGCAACATGCGATCCGGAAGCGGGCTTCCGTGGCGCCGTCAGGATTCGACTCCGATCTGGTCAGCGGTCTCTGTTCGCCGCGCACAGCCCGGCGATCGTGGTGGCGCAGTGGCGGGTCAGGCTGGCCAGCAGGCCGGAATTGGTTTCATGGCCGGTTGCGGTCAGCATCACCATCTGGTGTCCCGGGCGCGGTACGCGCTGGATCAACGCGATACCGGAATCGGTCTGCACCACCATGTCGATGAAACCGTGTTGGCCGAGGTCGCGGGTCAAGGTTTCCGCCATGTTCGACAACGAGCTGGCCACGGCCGCCAGACGCGGCGCGTCCAGCATCGGCGCGGCGGCATGGGCAAGATGGTGGCCTTCCTGATTCGACAGCACGCAGGCATGGCCGTCGGGAATGCCGGCAAGCATGCTGTTCATCGCGCGGACGACGTCGTTGTACCGGCGGTACTCGAAGTACTTTCCGAACAGCCTGCTTTGTGCGGGGAACGGCACGGTATTGGCGGACATGACGGTTGACCTGGTGGTGGGGCGGACACCCAGCGGTGCCCGGATTGATGCCATGCGTCGCAAGAAGCGATGCGTTTTGCGTAAGCCGAAGCATTGTTCGTGCCAAGTTGCCGGCATCCGTGGGTGCTCATTCGGCGTCAGGATGCGGTTTTCGGGAATTTGTCGCAAAAACATGGATCTGGCGTTGAATCCGCGAGCGATCTGGGGCTAGATGCCCGGACGCCGGGCGGCGCAGGGTCAATGAGTGACCTGTCGTGATGGGTCAGGCGTGTGCCGCACTGTGTCGCTTCCATGCGAAACGGGCGAGGGTGCGATTTGCCGGTTTTTGCGGCATATCTGCGCGCAATTCAACAAATCCTAATCAAGCAGGCCCTAATCAGTAGACCCTGATCAGCAGGCCCTAGTTGGCGGTGAAGACGTCCAGTTCGCCGGCTGCGAACGGGCCTACCCGCTGTTTCCGGAGATGGCCGTCCGCGCCGATCAGCACCGAATAGGGCAGGACGCCCTTGAGATTGCCCAAGCGCACGCCGGCATCGGCGGGGCCGGGCGCATCGATCAGGATCGGGTACTCCACAGGGATCCGCTGCAGGAATTCGCGCACCGCTCCGGGTTCATCCAGAGCGATACCGATCACCTGGATGCCATCCGGGCCCTGTGCTGCGCTGAAACGCTGCAGTTCCGGCATCTCGGCAATACACGGCCCGCACCAGCTGGCCCAGACATTGATCAGCAGTGGCCGGCCTGCCCAGGCTTCGGGCAGCGCGACCGTACGGCCGTCGAGATCGGGCAGCCGCAGTGGCGGCAATGGTTCGCCACGCTTCGCGACCATTACGCCGGTCGGCGGTGATGGCGCTTCGGCATCCAGCACGCCCTGCAACACGCGTTGTCCGAGGGCGGTGCGCCAGAGCGGGCCGGGGCCCGAAACGAGCAGGCCTGCGATGGCGCCCATGCAGGCGGCGAGGACGGCGACGATCAGGACGCGACGGGTATTCATCCGGCCGAGGTCATTCCGATGCCGCTTTTGCCAGCGCATCGCGTACCGCCTGAGGCGTCAGTACGGTCGGCAGCACGGTGCCTTCGCCGCCGCCACGCGGATAGATCACGTAAAGCGGCACGCCGACGGCCTTGTAACGCTGCAGGTAAGCGGTGATCGCAGGATCGACATCAGTCCAGTCGCCGGTCATGTACACCGCGTTGGCGGCTTCCAATGATTCGCGGAATCCGTCGCGGCCGAACACCGCCTTTTCGTTGGCCTTGCACGTGACGCACCAGTCGGCGGTCATGTTCACCAGCACGACCCGGCCAGCCTTGCGGAGATCGGCGAGGCGCTGTTCCGAGAACGGCACCGCCAACGAACCCGAAGACTGTGCTGCGGCCGCGCGCGCAGCGCTCAGCGCCGGCAGTTTCGAAATCGACCAGATCGGCCAAAGTGCGACCAGCATGGCGATTCCGGCGGCGAACAGGCCCCAGCGCGTCCCGCGCATGCGGGCATGGGTCCACGCCCACGCCGCGAATGCCAGCGCCAGTGCAGCCAGGGCCCACCAGCCGACAGCATCGGCACCGCGCTGCTTCGCCAGCACCCAGACCAGCCAGATCGCGGTGAGGTACATCGGGAACGCAAGCAATTGCTTGAACGTTTCCATCCATGCGCCCGGCTTGGGTAGACGCTGGGCCAGGCCCGGTGCGAAACCGATCAGCAGGAATGGCAATGCCAATCCCAGCCCCAGGAACGCGAACACCAGCAGCGCCGATCCGGTCGATGCTGCGAATGCCCAGCCCAGTGCCGGTGCCATGAACGGTGCGGTGCAAGGTGCCGCCACGACCACCGCGAGCACTCCGGTGAAGAAATCGCCTGCCGCGCCGCTGCGGCTGGCGAGACCATGGCCGACGCCGGTCCAGCGACCGCCCACCTGCCAGACTCCGGAGAGACTCAGGCCAACGCTGAACATCAACAAGCCCAGCCCTGCCACCACGAGTGGCTGCTGCAGCTGGAAACCCCAGCCCAGCGCTTGTCCGGCATGGCGCAAGGCCATCGCCAGTCCACCGAGTGCAATGAAACTCACCAGCACGCCGGCGGTGTACCAGAGCGCATGCGCGCGGGCGTGCTGCGGGCTCTCGCCGCTGCTGGCGAGGCCGAGCGCTTTAAGCGACAACACCGGCAGCACACAGGGCATGAGATTGAGGATCAGTCCGCCCAACAGCGCCAGCAGCAGCGCCGAGAACAGCGTTTCAGTCGAACGGGTGTCGCTTGGATCGGCGGCAATGGAGGCTGTGGTGGCGTCAGCGGCGGGAGTGCCCGTGTCGGTGGTGCTGTCGATGCCCACGACTGATGCGGGATCGCCTGCACTGGATGGCGTGGCGTCGTCGTTCTTGCTCGGGGTGCCGGTTGCCGGCGTCGCGGCCGTTTCGGCGGGATCGGGCATCGGTTCTGCCCGCACCTCGCCGCGCGGCACTGCGATCCGCACCGAGCGTGTCATCGGTGGATAGCAGATGCCGTCGTTCTGGCAGCCTTGAAAGGTTGTGCGCAGCGTGATCGTCTGCGCGTCGATGCGGGTGCGGCGGAGCGGCAGCGGCACTTCGACCTGATCGAAATAGACGACGACATCGCCGAAATGTTCGTCGTGATGCGATTGGCCCTTCGGCCACTGCGGTTTGCCGAGCGCGATACCGTCGGCGTCGATCTTGAATGTAGTGCGATCGCGGTAGAGGTAGTAACCCTGTGCCGGGGTCAGGCGCAACAACAGCGTGTTGCCGTCGTTGGCGATGGCGTCGAATCCGAAGGCCTGTTCTTCAGGCAGTGGCCCGGTTTTACCGGCGTTTCCGAACACGCCGCCCAACGGATTCAGGGCTGATCCACCCGGGCGCGATGCCAGCGGATTGAAGCCGTCGTCGACCGCAGATGCCGCAGCGCGCGGCAGCGTCACCGAGACCGTACGGGTCTGCGGTGGGTAGCAGATGCCGAGATCGGCGCAGCCCTGATATTTGATCTTGAGCGAGACGGTGGCGCCTGCGCCGGAAATGCCCGGCAACTTGGCGACCAGCTCGCCCCGGTAGGTTTCGGTCTTGCCGAAGAATTCGTCGTCGTGGGGATCGCCGTGCGGCAGTTGCAGCGTACCGCTGCGCACGGAGGCGTCGGCCGGCTGGGCGGATGTCCGGTGCCGATACAGATAGTAGCCATCGGCGATTTTCCAGCGGATCCGCACCGTGTCCGCCGCCGTCGCCTCGGTGGTCAGCGCGAACGCCTGGTCCACCGGCAACAGGTCGGACTCGTCGACGGCAGCGGCAGGCAGCGCGGTGAAGAGCAGCAGGGACACCAGCATGGAAGCGAGGTGTCGGGCATGAAATGGCATGGGGTCGGTCCGGTATGCGAATGTCTTCTGCGATGCCGTCGGCAGGCGGCCAGTGTAGGGACAGGGGTCAAGGTCCGACAGCCTTGTTAATGATCAGTTCCGCCGATATGGGGAGATCCGACGGCCCTTGCCACTCCAGATGCCCTGAGATTCTCGCAGCGCGGCTCCTGTCCCTCGGGTTATTTCGTCAGCGTCGGCCGCTTGTTCCGGGAACGGCCGAGCCGTTTCGAGGTGAGCTCTTCGACGATTTCGACCAGCGCGATGCGCGTTCGTGGCGAGGCTTCGCGAAATCCCTGGATGAGTCGGAGTTCCAGTGAGTCTTCGACGAGGATGGCATCGGCCGCCGAGACCGAGTCCAGCATTGCGTCTTCGGACAATTGCATCTTGCCGCGACCCGTCGCCAGCCACTCGAAAGTCACGCCGGCCACCATCGCGACTTCGCGAAGATGGCTCACGCTGGGGTTCTTGCCTTGAGGCGACTCCCAGTGGCTGACTGCGCTGCGTTGTACGCCAATGGCTTCGGCCAATTTCGCCTGCGACATCCCGGCGTGTCGTCGTGCCAGCCGGATTCGATCCTGAGAATTCATGAATTTGTGATTCTCTTCACTCTAAAACGCCAGATTCGCTCTTATCGAAACACTTTTGTTGAAGATATACGATATGACAGCATTACTCACCTCGATACCAATGTTGGCCTTACACTGTTCGCTTTCGGTAGCATGCCACTATTGATAGCATGCGAATCAGTCAGATAGCGCGTTTTCCTGAAGTGCGCTCACCGGAATTGGCCCTTTTCTGTCTCCCCCCCATCTTCACAAGAGAAATTGCATCGGTATTCTCTATCCAGCCGGTAAGGACGCTGGCTGCAATACGGAGGTTGCAAGGGGGGGAACGCACCTGCACGGGTGACGTCAGGATGAACTTCTCCGGGAGCGCGCACTATATGTGCGCGCTCTTTTTTTGTGCGTACGGTTTTGCATGTACAGACATGGCGACCGTGTCGAACCGGAATGGCACTACGAATCGAATGGCTCTGATCCGGAAATCCGGGAATCTTCAAAATTGGTCGAAAAGCCGCTCGATCGAGCGAGGTTTGCCGTCGTCAGCGTGCGCCGCGAGCGCGGGTGCCTGCAGCCGCCGCCAGCTTCGCTCCACAGCGGAAAAACTTGGAGTGGGTCAGCCACTGTTGATCCGGGTAGTAGGCGAACAACAACTGCCCTTGCTTGAGCGTATCGATCACGGCATTTGCGACTGCGGGTCGCAGTGCGGGGCAGCCGAAGCTGCGGCCGAGGCGGCCTTGGCGCATGGCTGCCGCCGGATCGACATAGTGTGCGCCGTGCATGACGATGGCGCGGGCACGGGCCTGATCGTTGACGCCGGGCTCCAGGCCGTCCATCCGTAGTGAATATCCATTGCCGCCGATATAGGTTTCGGCGGTGGCGAACAGGCCAAGGCTGGACTGGTGACTGCTTTCGCGGTTGGAGAAGGCGTTGGGATAGTTCTCGCCGCTGCCTTGGCCATGGGCGACGTACTCGGCATACAGCAACTGCGCCTGCTGCAGGTCGAACACCCACAGGCGGGGTTCGGTGGACGGGCGCGAGAAGTCGATGACCGCGAGCCGACGTGCGGCGTCGACGGTGCCGGAAGCGGCGGCACATTCGGCTGCTTCGAGCGCGAGCGCGAGCACTTTCGGGTTGGCTGCTGGGGCCAGTCGCTGAAGCTTGTCCAACAGCGGCGATGCGGCGACGCTCGTCGTCGAGGTGGAGAGTGCGCCACCCGGCGAAGCACGACCGGCATCGGCGGCATGCGCCGACAGCGTCGTGATGCAGGCGACGACGGCGAACAAGGAGAGGGTTGGCCGGATCATCGGAGGAGGATAGCCGGTCGGCGACGGGAAGAGGCTGAACGCGGCGGGCGTTCAGTTTTCCGGCGGCGAAACAGGCGGCGCGGGCGTGACCGGCGTCTCGTCGGCGCGCAGCACAGTGATCTCGCTGTTCTCAGCAAGGGTCCGATGGATGGCCTCGTCGGTCACCACCACGGTCGTCCCGGGGCGCAGCGCGTCGTACACCTGACGCGCAAACGTCTGCGGGATGCGGATCTGTCCGCTGGCGAACGCGTCACGCAGATCGCCTTCGCGCGGCGTGCCCTGGCTCGGCACGGAAATGGCAAGCCAGCGCAATGCGGGGCGATCCGGCAGCACAGTGTTCAGTCCGGTGCCTGCACCTTCGAGCAGGACATAGGCATGCGTGCCTTGCAACGGGTTGCCGATCATCACGGCGGTGCTGTTGCCGATTTCAATCCCGTTGCGGAGCACGACGATCCTGTGGTCCCGCGTGCTCAGGAGAATCGTCAGGGGCCCTTCCGGCGAACGCTCGGGTGCCCAGCTCTGATCGGCCGCATCGACGGCCACTGCGGCGCGGGTTTCGCCGGTCGTTGGATCAACCGGCGCGAACCATCCGGGCGAGCTGACTTCCGGCGCGTGCGAGGTTTCGCTCGCGATCACGACGGTCATGCCGCGTCCGGTCAGGCCGAAGAGTTTCTCGGAAAAGGCATAGGGCAGGCGAACGCAACCGTGAGAGGCGGGATACCCGGGAAGTCTGCCCGCGTGCAGCGCAACGCCGCCCCATGTCAGCCGCTGCATGAACGGCATCGGCGCGTTGTCGTAGAGATTGGAATAGTGCTCGCGCTGTTTCTCAAGGATCGTGAAAACACCGGTGGGTGTCTCGTAGCCGGGTTTTCCGGTACTGACCGTGGACACGCCGATGCGCACACCGTTGCGATACACGTAGGCCAGTTGTTCGGGCAGGCTGATCACGATCACCACCGGCCCGGCGGGTGCCAACTCGGGCAACCACAGATATTCGCCGGGCTTGAGGGTGAGCGTGGGTGGCAGCGATGTCGCTGTCGTCGTGTCCTCTTTCGTCGCCTCTTGTGCCATGAGCTGCGATGCAGGCATCAGCAGCGACAGGCACAGCAGCGCGCTGTGCGTGAAGCAGGCCGTTATCGGTCGTGTGGTGAATGGTGGTGATGACATACCGGCAAGTGTAGGCCGGACATCCCTGTATGCATTTGATGCCGCTCAAATGCGGCATTTGCGTGGGCCTCTGTTTATCCCGACAACACTTGCAGGATCTGCAATGCGATCTTGCGTTTGTTGGCCGGCAGTCTGCGGAAGCGCAGCAGCGCATCGCTTTCCTGCGCATCGTGCGCGTAGTCGTCGATGAGCACCGTCGGCACCGGTTCTTCCGCATCGATGCGGGACGGTCCTCGCGCGGTGGCGAGCCATTCGATGCATGTGCCGGTTTCGATCGCGATCTGGAGCAGGTGATGCATGCTTGGCATCGTGCCTTGGGGGTGTTCCCATTGGGTGACAGCACTGCGTTTTACGCCGATCCTGCGTGCGAGTTCTGCCTGGGTCAGCTGTGTCGATAGACGTGCTTTGCGGATTCTCGTGGGAAGTGCATTCATCGTGGGCCTCGTCCTGACTCGCGTGATCCGTGCGTCACCGATACCGGCCTGACAGCGCCGCTTGCCGCATCTTGTCCGTTTCCACTGTCCACAGCCCCTGTCTCGCGGCGTTCGAACGGTCTTGATGTTGTACGGAAAGCACCACTGTCCGCGGCCGTCCGTAGTTGCGGGGGCGCCGATGGCCAGTCGCAATAAAATACCGCGTGTTACTCCAAGCCTGCGGTATTCGAGGCGCATGGCCGTGATGGGGCACGGTGGAGCATTCGTTGGTCGCACACCGCGTCTGTATCGGAGCGACTACAGCACAGGACACGACAGGATGTTACGCATCTGGTTGTTCGGTTCTCTCAGTATCGCCAATGACACTAGCGGCGATGGGGTCACTGCAGTCTCCGGGCGCTGCGGCAGCCTGCTGGCGTATCTGGCGCTGGGGCGCGGTCGTTATTTCAGCCGCGCCGAACTGCTCGATACGCTGTGGCCGGAGCGCATGGCGTCGATGACCGCCGGATCTTTCAATACGGCGCTGTGGCGGCTGCGGCGGATGGTCGAGTGCGCGCCGTTCGCGCACGGGGATCTGATTGCCAGCGACCGCCGTGGCGCGATCGGGATGAACGGGTCGGAAGAGGTCTGGCTCGATATCGAAGAGTTCGAGCGGCGGGTCGGATCCGGCCTGAGCCGGCCCATCGAGCAGCTCGGCGATGCCGACATCGAGGATCTGCGCGCCGGCGTCGCGCTGTACAAGTCCGACATCCTGATCGAACTGACCGACGACTGGGCGCTTCGCGAGCGTGAGAGACACCGGCGTCAGTACCTGAATGCGCTGTGGCGGCTGATGCAGTTGTGCACCATCCGCCGCGAATACGTTGAGAGCATCGGCTATGCCCAGCGCATCCTCGACTGCGACGCGTTGCGCGAAGACGTGCACCGCGAGCTGATGCAGCTGTTCGTGCTCAGCGGCCAGCGCGCGCAGGCGCTGCGGCAGTTCGAAACCTGCCGCGACCTGCTGCGTCGCGAACTGGCGATCCAGCCGATGCGCGAGACCCTGGCGCTGTATCGGCAGATCGCCGACAACGCGATCGGCGGCAGCGAGCTACCGTCGGCCATGCAGGCGCCGCTGCGCATGGAGTACGCACCGGCAACGCCGCTGGCCCCTATCGACGCGTCATTGCATGGCGTCGAATCGCTGACCGATCACGGTGCGCGCAGGTGTATCGCCGCCGCCCGCCAGCATCTGGCCGCAGCCGACGCCCAGCTCGAACTGAGTCTGCAGCAGCTCGACAGCTGAGTCCGCGGCACCTTCCGGTACCTAGGTAGAGCGGACTTCAGTCCGCTGCTTTGGCTTGTCACGGAGCAGCGGACTGAAGTCCGCTCTACCAAAGCCGGGTCGCTGCGCCGACATCACACGGGGATCACCCGACATCACAGGGCTCCACAGGTCGATGTGATGTTGCGGTGATGTCGGCGTGATGGTGCGGTGATCGGGGCGGCGCACAGTCGGGTCTCGTACCGATATCGACCAGGCGCCCCATGGCATTGCTCGAGGACCGCACCACCGCTTTCATCGTCCGCATCTGGTGCGAGCGCGGCGACACGTCGAGTCTGGCCCCGGAATGGCGGGGCTCGGTCGAGCATGTCCACAGTGGCCAACGCGCGTTCTTCCGCCACCTCGATGCGGTGATCGAATTCATGAAGCCGCATCTGCAAGGCATCGGCATCGATGCCCAGCAGCGTTTCTGGGAACGCATCTCATCAGTAATGGACGACGAGCCGGGCTGCGATCTCAAGCCCATCCCGGCCGAGTTCCTCGTCGATTTCGATGCGGACGAACCCGCCGCATCCCTGTCTCCGCGCTCATCCGCATCCGCTCAGGCGCACAAGTCCCGCTAGGAGTCCGTCATGGCTGTCATCCGTGCCAACCGCGAATCGATCGACGACCGTTTCAGCGTGCTGGGATTCACCGTCCGCTCCGAACTGCCGCTGTTCGAGATCGGCCTCGCTACCGATCCCGATTTGCTGAAGCCCCAGAATCGCGCCCGACGCACGCCCGCCAATTTCTTCACCAGCCGTCTGCTGCGCGCACTGCCGGCGCAGCGTGGTGAAGCGGTGTATCTGGTGCCGCCGGATGTCGTGGCGCGTTTCGTCGGCCAGCAGCGGCTGTACTTCGGTTTGGCCACCTACCGCGAAAGCGACCGCAGCACGCCGATCTCACTGCGCATGCCCGATCGCGGCACCATGTACGTCAGCGTATCGGGCCTGACCGAGCGCGGTCTGCGCCGCACGGTGCGCAGCCGCAACATCAACGCGTACGGCAATACCGGCTACGGCAGCAACGGTGCCGAGCTGGCCTGGGGCGGTGACGCGGCTGGGGCTACGCCGCCACCGTCGCGCGATGAAGATCGCGGCCCGCAGGCTAGCAACGGTGCCGGCACGATCAATGGCAATCGGGACGCCGCCGGTTACAGCGACGGGTTTTCGGACGAATTGTGGAAAGCGCCGACCACA
>JBGSID010000181.1:0-8422 GCA_041751895.1 Lysobacteraceae bacterium
CGGCGCTGCGCTTGAAAGCGCCATGCCCGTCAGCAGGCTCGCCTGCGCGTCGCCGCCCCATGCGATGTCTTCGGGCGCAATGTCCGCGCGCAGCGCAGTGCGGGCGGCTGAGCGCCAGGCATCCAGATCCCACGGCGGTTCGACGGATGCGCTGTAACGGCCGGTGTTCATGCGGCGGCGAAGAGATCCTGCTGCCTGGGTTTCGGCGCCAGCTGCGCGCGCAGCGATGCCGGGTCATCCAAACGCTTGCGTGGATGATGGTCAAGCAACTGCACGAAGGGCAGCACTTTCTGCAGCGGCGCACGCAGCCGCGCCAGATCAGCGATCCGCAGTTTTCCGTAGCGCCGCGCCAGCACGATCCGATCGACGTTGCGGGTGCCCAGACCGGGCACCCGCAACAGCGCTTCGCGCGGTGCCGCGTTGATGTTCACCGGAAATCGTTCCGGATGCCGTAACGCCCACGCCAGCTTGGGGTCGATATCCAGATCAAGCATCCCGCTGCCGCCTTGCGCGCTGTCCGGCGCGATCTCTTCGACCTTGAAGTCATAGAAGCGCAGCAGCCAGTCGGCCTGATACAGCCGGTGTTCGCGCAGCAGCGGCGGCGGTTTGATCGGCAGTTTCGACGAGGCGTCGGGAATCGGGCTGAAACCGGAGTAGTACACGCGGCGCATGCGGTAGTCGCTGTACAGGCCGTGGGACGTGTGCAGGATACTGCGGTCATCGGCGTCATCGGCACCAACGATCATCTGCGTGCTCTGCCCGGCCGGCGCGAAGCGCGGCGGTTTGGCGCGTCGGATGCTCTTGATTCCAAGGGTCTTTGCCGCACGGGCTTCCTTGCCTTCGTCGATCCGCCAGCGCAGTTCGTCCATCGCCCCATGGATGCCGGCCATGCTTTTTTCCGGAGCGAGCTTGGCAAGTCCAGCCTCGGTGGGCAGTTCAACATTGATGCTGAGCCGGTCAGCGTAGCGGCCGGCCAGCGCGAGCAGATCCGGCGAAGCCTCGGGAATGGTTTTCAGATGGATGTAGCCGCCGAATCGGTGGTCTTCGCGCAGGCTGCGCGCAACCTCGACCATCTCTTCCATCGTGTAGTCGCCGCTGCGGATGATGCCGCTGGAGAGGAAAAGACCTTCGATATAATTGCGCTTGTAGAAATCCAGGATCAGCTGGACTACTTCGGCGGTCGTGAAGCGCGCGCGGCGTACGTTGCTCGACACACGGTTCACGCAGTAGACGCAGTCGTAGATACAGAAATTGGTCAGGAGGATCTTCAACAGCGACACGCAGCGCCCATCCGGCGTGTACGAATGGCAGATGCCCATTCCCTCGGTGCTGCCGATGCCGCCCGACTTGCGCGAATCGCGCTTGTCACCGCCACTGGAGGCGCAAGAGGCATCGTATTTGGCCGCGTCGGCCAGGATCGCGAGTTTCTGGGTGAGCTGCATGCGTGCATTCTGACATCGCGACCGTCTCAACAGGTGAGACGGCATTGCTGAGATATGCAGAGTTTGGCGGACATGGCGTCACGTGACTTGTAGGACGGGATCGGTCAGCCCGTGCAGCGTAGGATGAAGTGATATCGATGCCCCGGAGCCAGTCATGCGTTTTCTGAACATCACCGCACTCGGATTCACCTTCGCACTCCTCGCGGGCTGCGCCCATGTCGGCGTTGCCGATCGTGATGGCATTGCCAAGTCGCTGGCCGCACCGTCGCGCAGTGCTGACGATCGCGAACGCGATCTTCGCGATCACCCCGATGCCGTGCTCGGGCTCGCAAGATTCCGTCATGGCGACGTGGTCGCCGACGTCTTCGGCGGTGGCGGCTACTACAGCGAAATCCTGTCCGGTCTCGTTGGGCCTGAAGGCAAGGTATTGCTGGTCAATAACGCGCCGTACGATGCTTTCGCGAAGAAAGGGCTCGCGCCGCGTCTGGCTGAAGGCCGCCTGCCGAACGTTCAGTATTCGATCGTGCCCAACGAGGCGCTGGGCTTGGGCGAGCAGACGCTTGATGGCGCGATGATCGTGATGTCGTATCACGATCTGCATTACGCCGATCCCGCGAATGGTTGGCCGGCAATCGATGCAGGGCAATTCATCGCCCAGATCGTTACGGCGCTCAAGCCCGGAGGCAAGCTGTTGATCGTCGATCACGCCGCACGCGATGGCAGCGGCAAAGCGGATGCGCAGACATTGCATCGGATCGATGAGGCCTTCGCCATCAGCGATGTGAAGTCACACGGCCTGGAGTTCGTCGGCAGCATCGATACCTTGCGCAATCGCGATGACGACCGCAGCGAGAATGTGTTCGATCCCGCGATCAAGGGTCACACCGACCGTTTCGTGCATCTGTATCGGAAACCTTGAAGACTGCTCCGCAGGTTTCAGGCGACAATGCCGACGTGATCCGGAGCCCGTCATGCATCTGTCTTCGCTGCATCTTCATCCGCTGAAATCGGCCGCAGGCATCGTGGTCTATGCTGTCGACATCCAGCCACGAGGTCCGCGACACGACCGTCGCTGGTTGGTGGTCGATGCCGACGGCCGATTCGTCACCGCGAGACAAATCCCGGCGATGGTGTTGATCCGCGTCGAGGTGATCGGTGATGGTCTCCGCCTGTCTGCGCCCGGCCTTGCCGATCTCGATGTGCCGCTGCCGTCACCTGAAGCGACGCGCCTGCGTGTCTCGATCTGGAAAGACACGGTTGATGCATTGCTTGCCGGGCCCGCCGCCGAGACATGGCTCACTGCATTTCTGCGGCAGCCGGTCCGCCTTGTGTATATGGATGCCGCTGCCCGACGTGCCGTCGATCCTGCCTACGCGGACTCCGGCGACGAAGTCAGTTTCGCTGACGGCTATCCGCTGCTGGTGATTTCGCAGGCTGCGCTCGATGGTCTGAATACCCGTTTGGTGGTTGCTGGCCGTCCGCCAGTGACGATGGCGCAATTCCGGCCGAATCTGGTTATTGCCGATGCTGCCGCGCACATCGAAGACAGCTGGCGCCGCGTGCGGATAGGCGGTGTGCTGTTCGATGCCGTGAAACCCTGCACGCGCTGTGTGTTCACCACGGTCGACCCGGTGAGTGGCACGCGTCGCGAAGACGGCGAGCCGCTCAATATCCTGAAAGACTATCGGCGTACGCCCGCCGGGATCACCTTCGGCATGAATCTGATTCCGCGTGCCACCGGCAAGCTGCGCGTTGGCGATGTCATCGAAGTAATCGACTGCAGTTGATCAGCGCTTGCACCAGCGGCCGCCATGATCCCTGCAGGCCTTCTGTTCGTATGCTTTCTGCTGCTGGCGTACCTTTTTAGAACGGCGCAGAGCGCGTTCCCATGCGCGCCCCGCAGGTGGCGTGATGGCGCCGTCCGCCAGACGGATGCGCACCGATATCGTCAGCGTATTCTGATCTTCGAATCCGAAGCTTGGCTCTGCGACGCGCAGGATCAGGGTTTCATCTTTATCAGTGAGGAAATGACCGCGTCCCCAGTGGATAGAGCTGGTCGAGGTCGATAATGTTTCGATGTAGCTCAGCGGCAGGAAATCGATCAGTCTGTACTTGCGGACGACGCGGCCACGGGCATCGTAGATGACGATGGCATCCTCTCCGTATCCGCGATGATGCCAATTGTCGAATGTGATCAGATATTTTTCACGGCTGGCGACCAGCGCATCGACGGGTGCCACATCGTTTATCAACGGCTGTTGCCAAATCGTGCTCCATTGGCCATTGGCCTTGCGCTGCGAAACGCGAGCGAAGGGCTGGTCGATACTGCTGGCGATACGTTGTCCGGCTGGCGATTTTCCACTGCCCTTGTCCTCAAAGTATTCGAGCTGGCTGGACAATACGCGCGGCACGATGATGGCTTTGGTGCTGCCATCAGTAGAGATGTAGTCGGTCGTGTGCGGCAGGGGCCAACTGTCTGCCGTTGCAAATCGCGTGCAGAACATAGCGCACAGGCCCAGCACGATTGCGGCGCGTGTATTCATTCTGAATCCACGCCTGCCAGATCCAGCACCCACTGCGGAACCATGGGCTCGCCCGCATAGAAGTCTTTGGGCTTCTTCTCCGCCATCGCCCAGCGATGCAGCCAGCTCGGGCCGTAACGGCCGTGATAGCCGTCTTCGCGCGTGTATGCGGGGTCGCGCATGGCATCGTCGAGGGTGATGAAGCGATAACCACGGCGTTTGATTCCGGCGATCAGTTCCGCATAGGTTTCGGCATTGAGTGCGTTGGCGTGGATCAGCAGGATCTGCGGCAGCGCATAGCCGAGGAGTACGCCCGACTGCTGTTCGTAGTAATCGATCTTGTTGAGCATGTACGGCACGTAGCCCAGGCGCAGTCGTTCGAGCAGTGCCGCACGCTGCGGCGTGTCCACCTGCCCATCGAGGACGCGCGCATACGCGAAGGCCCAGACCCATTCGCCGTTGTCGACAGTGACCGGCGCGACGCGATAGCCGTGTCGCGACAGGAAATCCGTCACTTCCGATTTGTCTTCGGTGGTGCGGCCAGCGCGCAGGTAAGGATGGCGGAACCATTGTGGCGTCTGTCCGCGTTTGGCCAGCATCGGCCTGAGTACACGTTCGCCGCGCAGGATCGCCTCCTCGAATGCGGGAATGCCGACCTCGTGCAGATCGACATGGCCGTAAGTGTGGTTGCCAAGTGTGTAACCGGCATCGAGCCACGCTTCGAGCATGGCCACGCGTTCCGGCTGCACGATGCCGTCGACTTCGAGTTTGTCCTCGTTGACGAAGCCGGTCACCGGCACGCCACCAAGGCGCAGCTGTTCGAGCAGCGCGGCATGACGTATGCGCAGTGCGTCCGGCGTCGTCGTCGCCATCCGCTGCCACGGCAGATCGTCGATGGTCACCGTGATGCGACGATCGGGCATGTCGGCGGGTTCCATGCCATGGACGGCAGTGGAAACGAGCAGAAGGCAGGCGATCAGAAGTCGGCGCATGGTGGTCGGGATGTTTGAGTGTTTCCGACTGTACAACAGCCGTGAGGGAAGACGTTTCCAAGGATGCAAGGGCGGGTAGAGGGGCTGTGTGACCGCCCATGTCATGGTTCGCCGTTCTTTCAGCATGCCGCTAACCCAAGAGGGTCAAGGCTGGATCCCTCGGCAGAATTCATCTGGCAGACAATCCACAACTGAAAAGGACATCCATGAACGCTTCACTTATTGCCTCCGCCGTTCTGTTCGCGACAGGGCTGACGTGCGCGATACACCCCGCGATGGCAGCGGATCCCGAACTTCGCCATGTACGTTTGTGCGACACCTCAGTGTGCTACTACGCATGGAACATCGTTGATTCCGATGGTGATGGCGTCAGCGATGCCGATGAAATCATGGCCGGTAGCGACCCTTATGATGCCAAAAGCCGTCCTCCGCTCGAGGTCATCGTCACCCTTGTGGGCAAGCAGCAGCTGCCGAGCTTCGAGTTCGGTCTGGGCAAGGTCATCCTGTATCCCGACAAGCTCCAGGAAACGATCGAAGCAGGCACGCCGGATCCACTCGCGGCGTTTCCGCTCGGTAAACGCAAGGACGGGTTGTCACGCATGGGGCTGTCTCCGGACTTGTTGGCGGAGCACGGGATCGATGCCGATCACGATGGTTTTACGTTGACCTTCGACACCGGACAAAACAGCGGCCTGCCGGCACGTCATGTCGGTGGTGTTGATATCAGCCTGATTAGCGCGGGTGACGATGAAGATCTCGATCTCCCGGCGGTGACCGACATTTACAACTACGACGACGGGGCGACGGGTTACAAGCTCGACAACGGTGACTTCATCTACGACGGTGCCGACGGTCATGGCCTGCGCCAGGACAAGAACGGCAAGATTCTCGACGATTGGTACGTCAATCCGGATGCAGACACCGGCGTTGGCGCAGCACCGACCGACGAGCAGATCAAGGCATGGGAGCGGCTCCGTAATGCGACAGTGCGTACCGTCGCGGAATGGTCTGCGATTGAAACCGATCCATCGACGTTGACGAAGCCACGCGATCTGGTCGTTCTGATCGACCCGGAATACTCGGATTACAGCACGACGTTGTCAGGCCCACCGACGATCGACACGGCGCAGCCAGAGACGCGCCCCGACTTGCCGAATCCTCAGGAGCCCGCGAACTGCAAGCCCTACTGCAATTGAATCCATGCAATCCCATACAGAAAACGGCGGCTTTCAAGCCGCCGTTTTCTGTGGTTGACGCATGGCTACCCGGATTCAGCGCACCACGAACACCACCGCAGTGCGCGGCGGCAACGTGAAGCGTCCGCTGGCGCTGTCGTAGGTTGCCGTCGCGGCACGCCGGTCGGCGGCATCCTGCGCGGTGTGCACTGGATGCAGGCGATACGACTTGCCGGCTTCTTCTGGAATAGTCAGCGTTTGTCCGACCTTGTCGACGTTGACGAAATACAGCACGTCGTGGAAACCCGCACCGTTGTATCCGTTGCCGTCGAGATGCGCCGTCAACACCGTGGGCACCTGGTTGCTGCCGGTGTTGTAGAACGTCAGACGCTGTTTGATCTCGTCGGCGGTCCGCAGCCGGAACAGGCGTGAGCTGCTGCGGATCTTCATCAGATCGCGGAAGGCATCGCGGGTCCAGCGGATTTCGGTGTCGGTCGGATTGATCTGCGGGTTCGCGAGCAGCGGCTGCATCACGAACCAGTTGTCGCCGTTGTCGCCCTGCGGCGGCAGGCCGGCGGCGAAACCGTTGGTCCGGTAACTCCAGTCGATGCGGTTGAACCAGTCGCCGCTGTCGTAGCTGTTGCGGTCCAGCGACTTGCTGCGCAGCGTGTCCACACCGGCATGGAAGTAGGCCACGCCCTGGCTGAAGCTGTTGATCGCCGCGCCGAGCATCTGCACCCGCGCGCGGTCTTCGCGGCTGGTCGAGGTCGGCAGTTTGAGGGCGTTGTTGTCGAACAGCGTCCAGTTGTCGTGGTTCTCGACATAGTTCACCACTTCCTGCGGATCGACGACGTAGCCGGCGGGCTGGCCGCCGTAGTCGATCGCATCGAGGCGCAGGGTGGCGTCCCAATGCGTCTTCAGTACGTAGTCGCGGATCGAGCCGGCCAGGCCGACCTTGATCACATCGGCCGACCACATCAGATCGTTGCGGCTCTTGTTGCCGCCGCTGCCGTTGTCGTCGTAGTACATGCCGTTGATATAGCCCTGATTGCTGCGCAGGGCATTGCCGCTGTCGAAGCCCGAGCCGCCACGGATATGATCGCGGGCGCGGTCGCTGAAGGTGCCGATGCCGCTGCCGTTGAGCGACAGCTGCGATGCTTGCACGAAGCGGGCATTGTTCGCGACTTCACCGAAATTCCAGCCTTCGCCGATCAGCTGGATCGGCCGGCCTGCGGCTGACGACACCTCGTCGCGCAACCGTTCCATCACCGCGCGCGGCTGGTGACCCATGAGATCGAAGCGGAACGAATCGATCCCATATTCCGTGGCCCAGGTCTTGACCGAATCGATCATGAGCTTGGCCATCATCCGGTTTTCGGTGGCGGTGTTCTCGCAGCAGGTCGAACGCTCGACATCGCCAGCGGCGTTGAGGCGCTGGTAGTAGCCCGGCACCACGCGATCGAGCACCGACTTGTCGTTCTGTCCCGACGCGCTGGTGTGGTTGTAGACCACGTCCATGCCCACGCGCAGGCCGCTGTCGTTCAGCGCCATCACCATCGCGCGGAACTCGCGGATGCGCGCGGCGCCATCGTCGGCGCTGCTGGCATAGCTGCCCTCAGGCGCGGTGAAGTGCCACGGGTCGTAGCCCCAGTTGAAGCAGTCCTCGGCCGCGACCGCCATCACCGCGACCTGCTGGACTTCACTGTCTGGCGCTGCGTCGGGAATGATCGGCGTTTTGCAGCCACGTTCCGGGATAGATGCCAGGTCGTACACCGGCAGCAGGTGGATATCGGTCATGCCCGCCTCGCGCAGCGCGCGCAGGTGGCGCATGCCGGCGGAGTCGGCCACGGTGAACGCCAGATACGTGCCGCGCCAGTCGGCGCGGACGCTGCTGTCGTCGCGCGAGAAATCGCGGACGTGCAGTTCGTAGACATGCATGTCCACGTTCGCCGCGAGTGCAGGCGGGCGGGGCGCGGTGTTCCAGCCATCGGGTATGGTCGATGCGTCGTCGAGATCCAGTGCCACGCTGTGCACCGAATCGCGGCTGAGGCCAACGGAATACGGGTCGGTGACGCGGTTGCGGACGATGCCGATGCCGGGCACGAACACCTCGACGAGATACGCGTACCGGCGGCCTTGCAGCGAGTCCGAATCCCGAAATCGCCACACCCCGGTCGCGTCGTCGCGCACCATCGGGTAGGCCGTGAAGCTGCCACCGTCGCGCAGCGGATACACGCACAGCGCCACGCTACCGGCCGTCGGCGCCCACAGCGCGAAGCGCGTTCGTGCAT
>JBGSID010000182.1:0-7253 GCA_041751895.1 Lysobacteraceae bacterium
CGCAGCAGTTCGCTCCAGATCTGCGCCAGCGCGATCTCGATCTCGCCCTCGGGCGCTTCGTACGCGCGCTGCGCGAATGCCGCACCATCCGGCGCAGGCAGCGCGCGACGATCGAGCTTGCCGTTTGCGGTCAGCGGCAATGCTTCCAGCACTACATACGCCGCCGGCACCATGTACTCCGGCAACACCTGCGACAGCGCATCGCGCAGCACCTGCGCTTCCACAGTTGTCTCATCGGCTGCGACCAGATACGCGACCAGGCGCAATTCGCCCGGCGCATCCTCGCGCGCCAGCACCGCAACCTCACGGAGACCCGGTTGGCGACTCAATTGCGCTTCGATCTCACCCAGCTCGATCCGCAAACCACGGATCTTCACCTGATGATCGTTGCGACCCAGGTATTCCACCGTGCCGTCCGGCCGCCAGCGACCCAGATCGCCGGTCTTGTACATCCGCGCACCGGGCTGCGCCGAGAACGGATCGTCGAGGAAACGCTCGCGCGTCAGCTCCGGACGATTCAAATAACCACGCGCCACCTGCGCGCCGCCGATATGGATCTCGCCCGGCGCACCCATCGGTACCGGCTGGCCATGTCGGTCCAACAGATACAGCTGCGTGTTCGCGATCGGCCGACCAATATGGATCACCGTGTCGTCGTGACGGGTGACGCCCGAGGTCGCGACCACCGTCGCTTCGGTCGGACCGTAGTTGTTGACCAGCGCGAATGGCAGATCGGCACTCGGCGGACGGTTCAGACGATCGCCGCCGGTCAGCAGCGTGCGCAGTCCTTGCCGCTCGCCCTGTCCGCGCGCCAGCGCCGCATCGGCCAGCGCCGTGACCAGAAAGCTGGTCTGCAGATCCTGTGCGTCCCACCATGCCAACAATGCCGATGGGTCACCGGCCGTGGACGCTGGCGGCAGCACAAGCGTCGCGCCCTGGCACAGCGCCGGCCACACTTCCCAGGTGCAGGCATCAAACGCGACGCCGGCCGTACACGAGCTGCGCTCGCCCGGCGACAACGGGAACGTCTCGCTGTGCCAACCGATCAGGTTGGCCAGATGCCGGTGCTCCACCATCACCCCGTTCGGGCGACCGGTCGAACCGGAGGTGTAGATCACGTAGGCCAGATGCGTGGTTTGCAGCCCCGTCGCCGCACGCTCCGGATCGGTCGTCGGCCGATCCAGCCAGGTCGGCTCGTCCAACACCAGCACGCTGGCGGTCATCAACGCACGGCACGATGGCAGCTGATCCTGCAATGCCGCCTGGGTGAGGACCACGCGCGGACGGCTGTCGTCCAGCATGAAAGCCAAGCGTTCCTGCGGGTAAGCCGGATCCATCGCGACATAGGCGCCGCCAGCCTTCAACACCGCGAGCCATGCCGTCAGCAAATCCGGGCCACGCGCCATGACCACTGCAACCCGGGTTTCGGCACGCACGCCCTGCGCGATGAGCTGATGGGCCAGGCGATTGGCCTGCTCGTTCAGTTCGCCGTAGCTGACGCTTCGATCTTCGTATTCGATCGCCACCGCATGCGGTGCAGCGGCCGCCTGTCGCTCGAACCATTCGTGAATGCAGCAGTCCTGCGGATAATCGCGCTGCGTCGCGTTCCACACCGTCAAGACCTGCTGCCGTTCCGCCGCGCTGAGGATCTCGATGCGGTCCACCGCCTGCGTATCGTCACGCACCATGCCGCGCAGGAATGCTTCCAGATAACCCAGATAGCGCTCCATCGTGGCCCGGTCATAGAGCGCGGTCGCAAACCCCAACGTACCCGCGATCCCGCCCCGCGTTTCGTGCAGATCCAGCTCCAGATCGTACTGGGCGTTGTGCGCACCATCGCGCGGCGGCAGAACCTGCAGATTCAGGCCATCCAGCTCCAGCGTCTCCTCGGGCGTGTTCTGCCAGGCGAACGTGATCTGGAAAATCGGGGTGTGGGTCAGCGTCCGCTCCGGCTTGAGCGCTTCCACCACCTGCTCGAACGGCAGATCCTGATGACTGTGGGTCTGCAGAACCCGTTCGCGTACCTGCGCCAACAACTGCGCCACGCTGGGCTGGTCGCTCAGGTCCATGCGCAAGGCCAGCGTATTGACGAAGAAGCCGATCAGCGGCTCCATTTCAGCGCGCGTCCGATTGGCCACTGGCGAACCGATGACCACCTGGTCCTGACCTGCCAATCGCCCGACCAGCGCGCCCCAGGCCGCCAGCAGTGTCATGTACATGGTCGTGCCATGACGCTGCGACAGCGCCTTGAGCCCTGCGGTCAGTTCGCTGTCGAACGCGACAGGCAGGATTTCACCGTTGTAGCGCTGCACCGACGGACGCGGCCTGTCGGTCGGCAGACTGACCAGCGCCGGCGCGCCGGCCAACTGCTCGCGCCAGAACGTCGCTTGCCGCTGCTGCACTTCATCGGTCAACCAATCACGCTGCCACACGGCGTAATCGGCATACTGGATCGGCAATGCCGGCAGCGGATCAATGCCGGGTGGCAGGCCCTGCATCGCGTAAGCGCGATACAGCGCATCAAGTTCGTTTGCCAGGATGCCCATGGACCAGCCGTCGGAAACGATGTGGTGCATCGTCAACAGCAGGACGTGGTCCTCTTCGGCCAGACGCAACAGTCGACCACGGATCATCGGCCCACGTTCGAGATCGATCGGCGTACCGGCTTCCACGCGCTGCCAGTGATCGACCATCTCCGCCGTGTCCTGCGACCCGGCAGTCAGATCATGGTGCAGCAGCGTGAAAGTGGCCGACGGCGCGATGCACTGGACCGGCTGATCGTTCGCCACCTCGAAGTGCGTGCGCAGTGCTTCGTGGCGCTGCACGATGCGATCCAGCGCCGCCTGCAGCGCCGTTTTGTCCAGCGTGCCGCGCAGGCTGAGTCCGAACGTGAGCACATGCGCCGTAGGCCACATGTGCGCGATGAACCAGAGGCGCTGTTGTGCGAACGACAACGGCCAATGCGGGCGGGCGGCGGTACGCACGGGAATACCCGTCGGACGATTGGGCGTCTTCGACTTGGTTCGTGCGGCCTGGGCCGCGAGGAGTACGGCATCCCGCTCGGCACGGGTCATGTTCTTCAGCGTTGTATTGTTCATTGGACCAATCCCTGTTGCTGGGCAACGATCGAGTCGATGAGGTCGGCATCGAATTGCGCGAGCTGACAATCGACGATGGCGTCGGAGAATTCCGCGAGACGGGCGTTCGAAAACACCGTCATCAGAGAGATTTCGATGTCCCATTCACTGCGGACCCTCGATATCAAACGAGTCGCCAGCAATGAATGTCCGCCCAGTTCGAAGAAGTGGTCCTGTCGCCCGATACGTTCGACACCGAGCAGCTCGCTCCAGATCTGCGCGAGCATGATTTCGGTCCGCCCTTCCGGTGGCTCATACGCGCTTTGTGCCAGACCGGTCGTCATCGGCAACGGCAAGGCCTTGCGATCAATCTTGCCGTTGGGCGTCACCGGCAATGCATGCAACACCACCCATGCCGCCGGGACCATGTAGTCCGGCAATGCATGTGCGAGTGCGAGGCGCAAGACCTGCGGGTCGAGTTCCGCACCCGCTGCGTCGGCGACGTAAGCAACCAGTTGTTTGTCGCCCGAAGCGTCCTCCCGTGCCAGCACCAGGGCTTCGCGCACCCCGGTCTGGGCCAGGAGCTTGGCCTCGATCTCGCCCAACTCGATACGGAAGCCACGGATCTTGACCTGATGGTCGTTTCGGCCGAGGAAGTCGATCGTCCCGTCGGGACGCCAACGTGCCAGATCGCCGGTGCGGTACATGCGCTCATCCGCAGCGGCTGCGAACTTGTCGGCTGCAAACTTATCCGCTGAGAACAGTTCGGCGGCGAACGGATCGGGAACGAAACGTTCGTCGGTGAGCTGCGGATTGTTGAGGTAACCGCGCGCGACCTGCACACCGGCGATATGCAACTCGCCGGCCACGCCGATCGGCGCGGGCCGACCATGCGCGTCCAGGATGTAGAGCCGGCCATTGGCGATCGGTTTGCCGATAGGGGGCGGCGTTGTCGCGGCGACATCGCAGTCGTGCATGCTCGCGCACACCGTCCCTTCGGTCGGACCATAGGCATTGATCAACCGGCGGCCCTGCCCCCAGCGTTTTACCTGCGCTGCACTCGTGGCTTCGCCAGCCAGGATCAGCGTGTGCAAGTACGGCAGCGTCGTCTCGACGGGCAAGCTCGTCAGCAGCGCGGGCGGCAACGTGGCGTGCGTGATGCGATGTGTATCGAGCCACGCCACGAGTTCCGCACCCGCCAGCACTCCGGGCGGCGGCAGATGCAGACTGGCGCCAGACAGCAGCGCCATCACGACTTCCGAGATGCACGCATCGAAGCTGAAGGAGGCGAACTGCACCACACGGCTGTCGCTGTCGACGCCGAAGCCCGCGATCTGGGCCTGCGACAAGTTGCACAGCCCCCGATGCGTGGCCATGACGCCCTTGGGCACGCCTGTCGAACCCGAGGTGTAGATGACGTAGGCCAGATGCGCTGGACCCAGGCCCAGCGTGGCGCAGCCGAGGTCGTCGTGCGGATGGTGTTGCCACTGCGCGGCTTCGGTCATGTCCACCACCGGCGTACGCCAGAGGATGGGACTGGCCGGCAACTGATCCTGCAGCGCCTCGGTGGTCACCAGCACTCGCGGCCGGCTGTCGCGCAGCATGTGATCGAGCCGCGCCTGCGGGTACGACGGATCCAGCGGCACATAGGCACCGCCGGCCTTGAACACCGCCAGCATCGCGACCACCATCTCCACGCTGCGCTGCAGGCAGATCGCCACCTTGTCGTCCGGCTTCACGCCCAATCCGTGCAGATGCCGTGCCAATCGATTCGCGCGTTCATTGAGCTCCTGATAGCTCAATCGCGTCTCGCCTTGGGCCAGTGCCAATGCCTGCGGCGTGGCCTGCGCCTGTCGCTCGAACAGTTCGTGGATGCAGGCATCCGCGTGCGGCCAGTCGCGTTGTGTCTGGTTCCAGTCCACGAGCACCTGACGGCGCTCGGCCTCATCCAGAATCCCGATCTGCCAGGACGCTGTCTGCGGCGCGTGTTCCAACGCCTCGACCAGACACGCCAGCGCGTTATGCATGTAAGCGCATACCCGCTGCGGTTCGGCCGGCATGTCGACCAGCGCCTTCAACTCGAAATCCTCGCCCAGATCGTCCACTGCCATGATGAAAGGCACATGGTTGGTGCGCTCCACCGCAGACAGCATCTCCATGCCATGTGCCCAGTCCGGTGTGTCGGCATCGGCGTGCTCGTCGACACTGTGGCGATAGTTCATCACCGCTGAGAACAACGGTGTGCTCGCCGACAATGCACTGCAGCGCTGCGCCAAGGCGAGCGAGGCGTGTTCATGACCCAGCAGACCCGAAAGCATGGCGTGTGTCTGACGGATACCGTCCTGCACGCCGATCTCGCCCAACCGCACCCGCATCGGCAAGGTATTGATGAACAGGCCCATCGCCCGTTCTGCACCCGCACCGCCCTGCAGGCGGCCGAACAGCACCGTGCCGAACACCACATCGTCCCGACCGGTGGTCTTCGCGAGCACCTGCGCCCACGCCCAATGGAACAGGCTCGCGGTGCTGATGCCCAGGAGTCGGGCCTGATGGCGCAGACGCAATGACAATGCGCGCGGCAATTTCAGCTCCGCAGCGTGTACGTTCTCACCCTCGCCCTGCACCTTCAGCAGCCCAAACGGTGCCGTCGGCTCATCCACATCGCCCAGCATCTCGCTGAAGAACGCTTCGTGTTCCTCGGCGCTCACGCCCAACCGCGCCTGCGCCACGAAGTTGCGGAACGGCACCGGTTCCGGCAGCTCGTGTGCGCGGCCGGTCAGGATCAGACCGATCTCGTACAGCAGCACATCCAGCGCGGTGTGATCGAGCACCAGGTGGTGATGCACCAGTTGCAGCAACCAGCGCTGGCCGGGTTCGTCATAGGCGGCAAAGCCGCGCATGAGTGGCGCCTGATGCACGTCGAGCCGCGTATGCAGCGGATCGGTGAGCTCGGCGAGTCGGGTCGCGACATCGCCTTCAGGCAGATCCGGCGTGCCCAGCGCGAACTGCGCCTGGCGCCATACCACCTGCACCGGCTCGACCATGCCCTCCCACAGCACGGAGGTACGCAGCACGTCATGACGATCAATGACCTGCTGCAGCGCCTGCACGAAAGCGTCCAACCGTGCACGCGAGTCGAAGGCCATGCTGGTCGACAACAGATAGGCATCGCCCTGCGTCTGCAGCAGGTGATGGAAGAGGATGCCTTCCTGCAGCGGCGCCAACGGATAAATATCCTGCACGTTGCTCACGCCACCCGGCACCGCGGCAACGATGCGCTCGATCTGCGCGGCGTCGAGATCGATCAGCGGCAGCATCTCCGGCGTGATCGCCGCGCAATCCGGTTGAATCCCGTTGGCCGGCACGATCACATCGCCAGAGCCGATGCGTTGCGCGTTCTCCACCGCCTCGGCCAGCGCGGCCAGTGTCGGCTGCGCGAACAGGGCACGGATATCGATGTGCAAATTTTCGCGACGCAGGCTACCCATCAAACGCACTGCCAGCAGCGAATGACCGCCAAGCTCGAAGAAGTTGTCGTGCCGCCCCACTCGCTCGACGCCCAACAATTCGCTCCAGATCCCGGCCAGCATGCTCTCGATCGCACCCTGCGGGGCTTCGAAGTCGCGTTGTGCGAACGCCATGTCTCCGGGCGCCGGCAATGCCCGGCGATCGAGCTTCCCGTTGGCGGTCAACGGCAGCGCCGTCAACATCACGTACGCCGCCGGCACCATGTAATCCGGCAACGCCTGCGCAAGGGCTTCACGCAAGCCGTGCGCGTCGGGTGCGCTGCCGTCAGCTGCCACGACATACGCCACCAGACGTTTGTCGCCGGGCTGGTCCTCTCGTGCCAATACAGCAGCTTCACGCACACCGGACTGACGCATCAGCTGGGCTTCGATCTCGCCCAGTTCGATACGGAACCCACGGATCTTCACCTGGTCGTCGATGCGTCCGACGAACTCCAGATCACCCTCGCCCAGATAACGCACCAGATCGCCGGTCCGGTACAACCGGCCCGCAGCGAACGGATTGGCAATGAAGCGTTCCCGGGTCAGCTCCGGCCGGTTCAGATAACCACGTGCAACGCCGGCGCCGCCGATGTACAGCTCGCCCACGCTGCCAATCGGCTGCAATTGCTGATTCGCACCGAGCACATACAGCTGCGTGTTGCCGATA
>JBGSID010000183.1:0-4030 GCA_041751895.1 Lysobacteraceae bacterium
CGCCACGTCCGACAGCGCCACGCTCGGCAGTTCGCCTTGCGCGTAGTCTTCCAGCCAGTCGTCCTCGCGGGCCGCGTCATCCATCAGGATCACGTCCACACCCTGCAATGGCAGTTCTTCCATCGCCGCCGCTTCGAGCAGCGCCCAGCCGATGCCGGCGTCCTGCACCATGTAGCCCAAGCGGTCCTTCGGCAGTTTCGGCTCCAGCGGCACGTACGCAGCACCCGCCTTGAGCACGCCCAACACGGCGATCAACAGCTCAGGCGAACGCGACAGGTAGAGACCCACTCGCGCACCGGACGTGACGCCTGCATCCAGCAGGTAACGCGCAAGACGACTCGCTTTGGCATCGAGTTGCGCGTAGCTGAGTCTCTGGTCTTCGTAATGCAGCGCCACCGCATCGGGCGTGCGCGCAGCCTGCGCTGCGAACTGCGTGTGAACGCAGCTTTGCGGGTACGCACGTTCCGTCGCATTCCAGTCCACGCACAGACGCGTTTGTTCGGTAGCGTCGAGCAGCGACACATCATCGATCCGGCGCTGCGGATCCCCGGTCATCTCATGCAACAGACGCACGTAATGACGCATCATCTGCGCGATCAACCAATCATCGAAAAGATCGGCGTTGTAGACCAACCGCGCTTCGAAGCCGCCATCGTGCGGGAACATGCACAGGTGCAGATCGTGCTTGCCGTAACCCAGATTGGTTTCCACCGGCCGGGCCACGACGCTGCCGCTTTCGATGACTTGTCCGGCATGCGCGTCGTATTGGAATACGACATCGAGCAACCCGGTACGGCTCTCGTCCTGACCGAGATCGAGCCTGGTCGCCAGCAGATCGAATGGCACATCGCCGTGCTGCATGGCGCGCTTGCGAGTGCGTGCCACATCCGTCAACAAGGTTTCGAAATCACATTCCGCCGGGATCACGGTCCGCAGTGGCAGCAGACTGGCCAGCGGGCCAACCATTGCCTCCACTCCGGATGGATTACGGCCCGCGACACTCGTGCCGACGACCAGTTCCTCGTGTCCGCTGTAGCGTCTGAGCAAGCCGTTGAAACCGGCAAGCAAGGCATCCTCGATCGTGACCGCACGGTCTTGCGCGAAGACCGTCAGGCGTTCGCCCAGAGCCGCATCGATGGCGAAGCCATGACGTCCGGCCGTGAAACTGTGCAGCGCAGGACGCGGCCGGTTCGAAGGCAGTTCCAACGGTTGCAGTCGGCCACGCAATTGCTGCTTCCAATACATCAGCACGGGTTCGAGCACGTCGGCACCGAGCGTCGACTGCCAGCGCACGTGGTCACCAAAGCCGAGCGGCAACGCCGGCAATACGGGGGTCCGTCCTTCCGCAAACGCGGCATACGCGGTGACAACCTCCTGCGCGAGCAATTGCAGTGAGCGCCGGTCGGCCACGATGTGATGGACGACGATGCACAACCAGGAACGGGCATCGCCATCGCGCAACAGGGCGGCGCGGATCGGCGATTCCTGACCGAGCAGGAAAGGTCGCGCCACCCCATCGGCCAGTGCCCGCGCCAACGGCGTCTCGCCGTCTCCCAGCACGATCTGCGCCAGAGACAGTCGAGCTTGCGGTTCCACGTGTTGCCAGACGTCCTGGCCATCGCTCGTGATTCGCGTGCGCAGGGCGTCATGGCGCGCGATCACGACGTTCAATGCCGCTTCGAGTGGCTCGGGCATCACCGCTTCGTCGAACGCCAACAGCATCGGCATGTTGTGATACGTCGGCGCGGTATCGGAAACACTGCCGGCGCGGGAAATATCGAGGGACCACAGGCGCTGCTGATGCGGCGACAAGCCGCGACGAGTTTCGGTCTCAGGCACAGCAACGATTTCGTATGCGGCAGCAGGCAATGCCTCCGGCATACCCAACTCGTCGATGCGCGTCTGTGGCGCAATCGCAACCGCATCGAGCAGGCGGGTGAAACGTTCGGCCAGTCGCTCGATGGTGGTCGCGTCGTACAAGGCGACGTCGTACTCGTAAGCAATGTCGATCGCACCGCCACGTTCGTTCACGTAGAGCGTGAGGTCGAACTTGACCGTGTGCTCGGTCAGCGGCAGTTCTTCCATGCTGAGCTCAGGCAGGCGCACGACCGGATCCGGCACGCTCTGCATCTGCACCATGACCTGGAACATCGGCGGCACACCGGGGCGGCGCACGGGCTTGAGCTCTTCCAGCAGTTTGTCGAACGGCAGATCCTGATGCAGATACGCCTGGATCAGGGTTGCACGCACTTGCTGCAGCAGGGATTCAAAGCTCTGTGCGGGGTCGAGCCGGGTGCGGATCGCCTGCGTATCGAGGAACAGGCCGATCAGCGGCTCGACTTCGGCACGGCTGCGATTGGCCACCACGGTACCGACGTTGAGATCGGTCTGCCCGTTGTAGCGTGAAAGCACGACATTGAAGGCGGCCATCAGCACCATGAACAAGGTGCTCGAATGACGCGCCGCCAATTCATTGAGGGCGACGGTCGTCGCTTGCGGAATCTGCGCGTGGACCATGCCACCGACGAATCCTTTCGTCAGCGGGCGTGGATGATCGGTTGGCAACGTCGACATCTGCGGGCTGCCGGCGAGCTGGGTGCACCAGTAGGCGAGCAGATGCGCCTGCATGGACGCATCCAGGCATTGTCGTTGCCACAGGGCGTAGTCCGCGTACTGCACTGGCAAGGGCGGCAATGGGTCGACCGAAGGCGCGACGCCTTCGATCGCATAAGCGTGATAGAGCGCGCTGAGCTCATCGGCCAACACACCCAGTGACCAGCCATCGGAGACGATGTGATGCAGGGTGAGCAGCAGCACATGGTCCTGTTCGTCCAGCCGCAATAATCGCCCACGGAACAATGGTCCACGGTTGAGATCGAAGGGCTCGCGCGCCTCGACGCCGCTCCAGTGCTCGATCGCGGCGTCGCGTTGATCGGCATCGAGATCAAGCGCCTGATAACCCAGCCCGAAACCCGTCGCCGCGCTGATGCGCTGCACCGGCTGGTCATCGACAAGCTCGAAGTAGGTACGCAGCGCTTCATGGCGCCGCACGATGCCATCCAAGGCCGCCCGCAACGCCGGCTGATCCAGTCGGCCGCGCAGCCGCATCCCGATCGGCATGTGATATGCCGCACTCGCGTCCTCACCGAACTGGGCCGCCAGCCACAGGCGTTGTTGTGCGAATGACAAGGGCATGTCGTCAGGCCGCGTGCTCGGCACGAGTGCGGGCAGCGCGGAGACTTGCGTCTCGCCCGCCACACGCGCGAAATCGTGCAGCACCGGATGAGCGAACACGCTGGACAAGGCCAGGTTGAGCCCGAGCGACTGGCGGACACGGGAGATCATCCGCACGACCAGCAGCGATTGCCCGCCGAGCTCGAAGAAACCGTCGTATCGCCCGACCTGTTCGATTTGCAGCAGATCGCCCCAGATACCCGCCAGCGCCGTCTCCAACGGACCTTGCGGCGCGACATAGTCGCGCTGTGCTGCGACCGAGCCGCCAGGCGCCGGCAGTGCCCGGCGATCGAGCTTGCCGTTGGCGGTCAACGGCAGTGCCTCCAGCACCACGTACGCCGCCGGCACCATGTAGTCCGGCAGCGTCTGCGCCAGCGCCTGGCGCAGGGCCGGCAGCTCAACGGGCGTATGTGTCGCGGCGACCAGATAGGCCACCAGACGTTTGTCGCCGGGCTGGTCCTCTCGTGCCAATACAGCAGCTTCACGCACACCGGGCTGACGCATCAGCTGGGATTCGATCTCGCCCAGTTCGATACGGAACCCACGGATCTTCACCTGGTCGTCGATGCGTCCGACGAACGCCAGATCGCCCTCGCCCAGATAACGCACCAGATCGCCGGTCCGGTACAACCTGCCCGCACCAAACGGATTGGCGATGAAGCGTTCCCGGGTCAGCTCCGGCCGGTTCAGATAACCACGTGCAACGCCGGCGCCGCCGATGTACAGCTCGCCCACGCTGCCAATCGGCTGCAATTGCTGATTCGCACCGAGCACATACAGCTGCGTGTTGCCGATA
>JBGSID010000184.1:0-13230 GCA_041751895.1 Lysobacteraceae bacterium
GTAGCGAAGAACGCGAACCGCCCTACAGCCGATCAAGTCGCCGCGCGATGTGCCTTCGCCTGGCATGGCTGGCGGGCTTCGACACCGTCACACCTTCGGAGATCAAGCAATGAACCTTCCGCTTCCCCAGCCGGGCATCACGCCGGACACGGTGCTGGACGCACTGCGCCACCGCATCGGGGAAGCGAACGGCATCACCGCGGCCGCGCTGGCATTCCAGCTGTCCGCACGCAACGGCGACGCCGACATGCGGAATCTGCGAAAGGCAGTGGAATACCTGCGCAGGCAAGGCCATGAGATCTGCGCCTTGCCATCCGCTGGCTACTTCTTCGCAGCAAGCGCGGAAGAACTGGAGCGCGCCTGCGTGTTCCTGGTCAACCGCGCCATGACCAGCCTCACGCAAGCCGCAGCGATGCGCCGCGTGGCCATACCGAACCTCTACGGGCAACTCGGCCTCCCGGTGCCCACCACCACCAGCGAAGGAAAAGAATCATGAGCAACCAGACCATCGAAACCATTGCATCTGAGCCCGCCACCTTCATCACCGCAGAAGACCTGCGCTGGGCCACGAAAGTGGCGGAGCAGCTGGACAAGCGTGGCGTCGGCATCTTCAACGCATTCCACAACGGGCGGCGTGTGGTGTTGCATGTGCAGCGCAACCCCGAGTTCGCCGCAACGCAGATCGCCATGATCCGCCGCGAGCCATCGCCCGGCGGCGTGCAGCGCACCTATGCGGCCAATCATCTCGGCCTGCAGATCCAGTGGACCGAATACGAGCAGACGCTCCAGGCGGTGGCCAATGGCTGAGCGCTACGTAATCGTCAGGGTAGACGATGTGATCAATGCGCCGGCCTATGCAATAGAAGAGGCCGCGCTGGCTGGTGCTACCGCCAGATGCCGTGTCGATGGCGACTCTCGGGCAGTGATGCTGCTTGTTGCAGAAATCAGTCCAGAGGCTATCCAGTTCCCGAAAGAAACGTGCCGCGATGTGCTTCGGGCTGCCCTGGAATCCAATGGCGTAATGACGCGCGATGCCTTGATCGAACACTGTGCGCCGACATTCCTTCCCACGCAGGTCATCTCAGAAATGAGTGACGCGATTGCTGATGGATGGCTGAGAAGCAATACCCACGAAGGTGTCGTGAGTTTTGAGCTGTGCAGCGTTGTTCCACAGATCCCTCCGGATCCGCTTGCGGAAGCATTTGTGCCTTTCACGCCGATCCAGCGCCTTGACCAAGCTCAGGCAGATATCAGTGCGCTGCTCGAACAGCTGCTCGGAGATAGGGCGGGCCCGACAGCAATCCACCATCTCGCCGCAGCGAATTACCACTTGCACCAGTTGCGAGTGTTCATTTAAGCGCCATCCATTTGCCGGCAGAAATCGGCATGCACTGAGAATCATCATGGCCAAGAAGATCAGGATCAAAGCGGATGCTGTTGAGCATTGGGTGCCATCAGACCGAGATGAAGTCAACGCCGCGATCGCCGAAATCGGAATGCTGCAACGCGAACGCCTGCGCATCGAAACCGCGATGAACGATGAGATCGCAGCCATCAAGGCACGCTACGACGCGGAAGCCAAGGTGCCGGGTGAACGCATCGCGGAACTGGCCAAGGGCATACAGCTGTACTGCGAAGCCAACCGCGTGGCACTGACGAAAGACGGCAAGGTGAAGTTTCACGTCTTCGCGACCGGCGAGGTCAAGTGGCGCCTGACGCCATTCGCCGTGGCGCTGAAGAACGTCAAGGAAGTGCTTGCGCTGCTGAAGGCCAAGGGCCTGATGGATTACATCCGCAGCAAAGAGGACGTGGACAAGGAAGCCCTGCTGGCTGACCGCGAACTGCTGGGCGCATCGATCAAAGGCGTGAGCTTCGTCCAGAAGGAAGAGTTCTCGATCGTGCCTGCGGAAAGCCGGATCGAGGAAGTGCAGGCATGAAGCTGAGCGTCGACCAGCACAAGAAGGTGATCAATGCGCTTAGCCATCCCTGGGGGCGTGTTGAGCTCACCTGCGATGGGCATGCGGTCGTGGCGTGCGTGGGGCGCACAGGCAAGCGTTCCATGCGTTTCGAGATCGTCGTGTACGTCGACGGCACCTTGGACTTCAAGCGCATGGAGATGGGTGACGAAATAGGTGGGAAGTTCTATCGCACCGTCACCAGAAAGGTACACAAGAAGGCGACTGTGGATGCCTTGGAAAAATCCTTCTGGAAGCGCCGCACCAAGCAATACCGCGATGCGGTCTACAAGCGCCGCTGTCCGTTCTTCTCCACTGCCAGCGCATTCGTTCGGCATATCGAACAGCACAACGATCAAATCCAGCTGATCTATCCCGCTACGGAGGTCGCCGCAGATGTCCAGAAAGACTGACCCCCGCAGGCAGCAGCTGGCCCGCATCCACGCAGGCAAGAAGCAGCTGCGGTTGGATGACGACACCTACCGCGCGCTGCTGGCACGGGTGACGGAAACCGTGCCTGGCGCATGTGATGGCCTGCGGTCATCGGCCGACATGACCACCCAGCAGCGCAATGACGTGCTGCGTGAATTCTCACGTCTTGGCTTGCGCAATGACGCCCAGACCAACAACAAGCGCCGCTGGCCAGGCCAGCCCGAAGCGGCGCTGATGAAGGCACGGCCGATGCTGCGGAAGGTCGGCGCGTTGCTGACCAACAGCAAGAAGCCGTGGAGCTATGCGCACGGGTTGGCCAAAAAGATGCACCAAGTCGACAAGGTCGAATGGCTGAACGATCACCAGCTGCATTCCCTGGTGTCCGCGCTGCAGATCGACTCAAACCGCCGGCAGACGCCGGTCAAAACCACCACAAGGAAAACACCACCATGCTGATTCTTACCCGTCGTACCGGCGAAACCCTGGTCATTGGTCAGGGCGAAGGCAAACCGCCGATCACCATCACCATTCTTGGCGTCAAAGAAAACCAGGTGCGCATTGGCACTGTCGCGCCAAAGGATGTGCCTGTGAACCGCCAAGAGATCTACGACCGCATCCAGCGTGGCGTGCCGGCGCCGAAGGTGGTGGCCAATGGCTGATGACCGTCTGATAAGAATTGCCAAAGTTCTTGAAGATGATGGCGATGAACACGGAGTAGCGGATGAGCTGCGAAGCATCGCGATAGAGCAACATTTCTTGGATGCGGCACGTTGGCAGACTTCTATTCAATTCTTGAGTGAATTTCGAGAGGCCAATAAACAAGAGGCGATAGTTGCCGCTTCGCAGTTCCTCGCGGGTCTGCTGATAGATACGAATGGCGGTCTGTTTACTTTCAAACTTGAAAATTGCTATGGAACTGATGGCCAGCAGTTAGGTGACTTCGAAGTCAGCGTGAAGCGGATCAACAATGGAATGGAGGTGGCCAATGGCTGACCCAGATGCAGCCCAGCTCGCGATCCTCCGGCATGCGCTCGGCTTGAATCAAGACGGTACCGGGCGCGCTTATCGCAATCACTTCGTCACTGGGCCGGGCTGTGATGAATACCTTGACTGCACCGCACTGGTCGATGCGGGGCTGATGACTCGCCACGATGGCAGCCCGCTCAGCGGCGGCGAACCTATCTTCATCGTCACAAGAGATGGCAAGACGAAAAGCGTGGCACCAGCTGTGCCGGAATCAAGCGGAGAGACATCACCATGAGCCTTGTCGTACCGATAGATGCTGTGCATCCAGACCCGAAGCAGCCGCGCACGTACTTTCGCGCGTCTGCGCTGAACTCGCTGGCCACATCCATCAAGAAGACCGGGCAACGCCAGCCCATCACCATGCGTGAGCTGGGGACAGGTGCAACGGCGCGTTACCAGATCATCGACGGTGAGCGCCGCTGGCGGGCATGCACACTCGCGGGCATTGCAACCATCCGTGTCGATATTGAAGAGCAGCCGCTGCCTCATCACGCTGCGCAACACCTGCTGTCCCTGACCAGCAACTTCATGCGTGAGGGGCACACGCACATCGAAATATCGCAGGCGGTGCAGTACCAGGTGGATGCAGCAATCGAAGCAGGCATGACGCGTGGGCAGGCGGTGTTGGACCTTGTCGAGTCGATTGGCAAGTCCGACGCATGGGTATACCAATACCTGCAATTGCAACAACTGTGCGGAGACCTTCAGGCGTTGATGCACCCGGATGTTCCGGACAATGAGCGGCTGCGCTTTGCCGAGGCTGTCGTGTTGTCCACATTGCCTGCCGGTACACAGAAGGATGTTTATCTGGAATTGCTGCGTTATCCGCCAGGCAGCCGCCAGCACATGGCCAAGTCGATGGTGGTGCAAGCGACTGGCATACCTGTCCAGCGGCGAACAAAACACCTCAAGAGAACCACCAGCCGCTTCGTTTACCGAGTGGCGGCAGAGATCAATCGTGTTCTCGACTACAAGCAAAGCGAATTCTGCAGCGCATTTCAGGAAGTCCCCACTAAAGATCGAGAGGCCTTCCGCGCGTCGGTTGCGATGCTCTTGGCCGAAATAGACAAATCGATGAGCAAAGGTGTGGCTCATGGATGAACTGACATACGAAAAACTTGACCGTCTTGAAGCTGCCGCTGTGAAGCAAAGCGGCCTTGAGTTTGGCACCACCATCCCAGTGATGCCTGGTGAGCTGCTCAAGCTGGTGCGCAGCTATCGTGAATCAAATGAAGCCAGCATTACGACAAACAACGAAGGAATTGCCCAATGACTACAGCTTCCAGCAGCACAGGCATACCCAGCTATGCATTTCCTCCGACCACAGCTCCAGTCATCTCGGCGTGGTATGAAGTCGCAGCGAGCTTCGATGCCCGTACCGATCTGCCCAGATTGATGGCAGTGGGTGCAGTGAATGACCTGGACGAGCCGCTACCCTTCATTACGGCAACCTCGATCGAGGTGCAGTTGCCGTCAGGTGCTGCCGTGCCATTGGACTTCGGCATCGTCACCAACTTCCAGTTGATCCAGATGCCGGTGAAGTGGCGAATCAACAAACCAGAAACACTCTACCCGGTCAGCTATGTGGTTTTCGGCACGGGCATGACAGTCACCGCAACGGACTGAGTATCTCATCCATGAAGATCAAGTTCTTCGTCGAAACAAACTGGCCGCGAGGCAAGAAGCGCGAACCTGACCTCAATGGTATTGATTGGGTTCAGACCTGTGATTTTCCGATCATGCCCAGAGTTGGTGACATGGTCATGCTCAACGAAGACGAAGACTATCGCGAAGTTGAGCAGGTCTTTTTGATAGTGAATAACGGTGAATTGGAGGTCGCCGTCCACTTCAAATATCAAGACGACGTGTGTTGGGCTGACCGTATGGACAAGGCGGGATGGCTGGAGTCCTGATGCGCGCGACCTGCCCTGAGTGCGGTTCCATCGGCCACATCGCGGCGTTCTTCGCTGACGATGATGGCAAGCGGCTGATGGCGGCCGTGCTTGATCTTCCGGCCGAGTTGCACCGTCCGACGTTGGGGTATCTCGGCCTGTTCAAACCACCCAAGAACGCCCTTTCAATGCAGCGTGCGACGCGGCTGGTGGGCGACCTGAAGCAACTGGTCGCCACCGGCAGCGTGTGCCGCGATGAGCGCGGGGACACGCGGCGCGCTGCAACGCCTGCGATGTGGGCAGAAGGCATCGAGCAAATGCTGGCCGCCCGCAGCGGGCTGTCTTTGCCGCTGGCCAACCACAACTACCTGCGCGCGGTGGTGTTCGGCATTGCCGATGCAACCGATGCGCGTGCGGAAAACAAGGTGGAGCAGCAGCGGAAAGCGGGCCAGCACCGCACCGTCAACCCTGCCAAGGGCGAGAAAACGCAGCGAGAGAAGTTCGACAACCACATCGATTTCCTCAAGAGCCGGCTTGAGTACGAAGCAATTACCAAGGATGAATTCGACCAGGAGGTGTCCGCAGCCAGGGAACGCTATGGCATCGCCACACATGAGAAAACGCAATGACATTCAAGTTCAACAACCTGCAGCCGGTACAGATCCGGCTGACCGAAACCATCGGCTGGGTCAACTCCCGGCACGATTATGCGAACGGCGGGACGTATTACCGCGTCGCCCACAAAAGCGCTGGCGGTGACTATGTGTGCCGCACCTATGCGGAACACGAGCTGATCGCGCTGGCCAGCGATGAGACGCGCGAACCGCCCGGTATCTCCTACATCGACCCGCCCGGCCTGCCGCCGGGCAGTGAAGATCCGCCCGGTGGTGGTGATCCCGGTCCGGGCTGATTGGCTGATCGATTGCTTATCGCTGCGGCCGGCGCCTGCCGGCCGCAGCTTCAGACCAGAAGAGAGCGCAATGGGCGAACAGCAAGACCTACTGCAGGACGACGACACCGACGAACTGATCGACAGCATCATGTCGGCAGACGATGAGGATCTGCCGCGCGATCGCTGGCCGTTGCAATTGGCGGAATTGGTCGACGTGACGGTGGCAGCACTGCTTCGCGAGCGGGTTGAAGGCATTGATTCCGTCCGTCTGGCCGAAGCGGTGGTGCTGGCACAGGCACTGTATTTCGGCGGGCAGCAGTTTTACTTGCCGAAAGGGAAGGCCTTGGCCACTGCGTTGACGCATGCACGTATCTTCCATGAGCATAACGGGCGCAATGTGCCGGATCTGGCTAGGCGCTATCGCCTGACGACGCGACAGATCCAGCATATTTATCGGCAGCAACTGCTTGTACGTAGAGGCCGCCGCCAATTTCCCTTGTTCGGAGAGAACGAAGCATGAAACGCATGACGCTTATGGCCCTGTTACTACTAACCGCCTGCTCGAATGAAGTGTCCGTGCTTACCGCCGCAGACCTCGCGCCCGGGCTTGGATTGAATGATGCGCAATTGGCGGCCCTCGAAGACGCGCGCAAAGTCTGCCCAGGGCTGGACGACTACTCGCCTGATTTGCGTGTAGTGAAGATCGACGTGCCTGCCATTGCCGAGCCGATAATATTTGCCTTCGATATCCCGGGAAAGCCACAGCATGTGCCCGATACCTTCAAAGCCTGGGGGCAGCATTGCGAGATCGAGCTCGACGATGATCGTGCAAGCGCGTCAAAACGTGTGTGCGCCAGCGCTTGTCTACGGCGCCCATTCGATGGCGACGGCCCACCCTATATCCTGAACTGATCGAAGACATGAAACCCCGCCTCGGCGGGGTTTTTCATTGGAAGGATATGCTTCGACCTCGCTGCTCGCGCGCACGGAGGATTCTGGGGCATCTGCCGGCTGCGACTGTGGTGGTGTTGCCGGCACCCAGCCGGCGGCTCAACGCCGCCGGCTTCTTCCCAGGAGCCAGCATGACCCCGCGCATAACCGACCTGATCAACAAGCTGCGCGACCTTGCTCGCGCTTATCCGCTGCTGCTGCTGTTCCTGCTCACCTTCGCGGTGGTGCTGATGCTCAACCCGGCCAAGGCTGGTCTGGCGTTGTGGGGCGTGAGCAAGATCGCGCTGTGTGCCTACCTCGGCTATTGGGCCGACCGCCTGTGCTTCCGGCCTGAAGACCGCCCGCACGTGCTGGATGGCATCTCGCGCGGCGCGGCGTGGAAGCGACGGTCGCTGATTGTGGCGGCTGCGATCATTGCTGGCGGCCTGATCCCGTGACCGGCCTGATGCGTCGCCATTCCGACCGTTCGCGCCTGCAGCGTTCGCTGTGGGCGCTGCTGCTGGGCACCGTGGTGGGCGCGGGCCTGGCACTGATCGTCGCCCTGTTTCCGCATACGGCCAGCGCAGCAGAGCCAGGCGTGCGCGTGCCACAGCATGCAGTGACGTACCGGCTGCGCATCGAGCGCGAAGCCGCACGGAACTTCGGCCTTGATGCGCCGGTGGCGCGGCTTGCCGCGCAGATCCACCAGGAGTCCAGCTGGCGCGCCGATGCTGCAAGCCCGTATGCCGCTGGGCTGACGCAGTTCACGCCCGCAACGGCGCGTTGGCTTCCCGAGGTTTGCCCGGCAGTGGGCGCGCCCGATGTCTGGGACCCGTCGTGGAGCATCCGCGCGCAGTCCTGTTACATGGCGTGGCTGTATCGGCGTGTGGGCCGCATTGGCACAACGCCGCTCGACCAATGCTCGCGCTGGGCATTCGCATTCCGCGCTTACAACGGCGGCGAGGGCTGGCTGCTGCGCGAAAGAAAAATGGCGCTCACTTCGGGTGCGAACCCGAACGCATGGCGGGAGGTAGAGGGCTTCCGCAGCCGTGCCACGTGGGCGCATCGCGAGAACACCGACTATCCCCGCCGCATCCTGCTGCGTCTTGAGCCTGCCTATATCGCCGCAGGTTGGGCGGGCAATCCGGTGTGTCCGTGATGGCTGCGCACACACGCCATGTCGCGAACGCTCGCAGCGCCTGCGAGCGTTCGCCTATCGAGAAACACGCATGATCCGCGCCCTGTACGGCAATGCACGCACGTCCGGGCTGCTGCCTGCCATCGGCTGGCTGTTGCTGGTGGTCGGCCTGGTGGCTTTCGCCTCCGGCCTGTGGGGTGGCTACGAATGGCGCAAAGGCCGCGATGCGATTGCGGATGCGGCCGCGCTACGCCAGCAGCAGAGCGGCGCCCGCAAGCAACTGGAAGAACTGCGCGGACTTGCGCAGGAAGCGTCGCAACGCGACGCCAACAACGCCGCCGCCTACAGCGACGCGGCAGCACGCATCGGTGCGATCGCATCGGAGCTGGAGAGCACGAATGCCAAGAACCGACGTTTCTCGCTGGAGCAGTCGCAGCAGATGGCTGCGTTGCTGCACAGTCGCCCTGACCTGTCTGCTGTCGATATCGGCGCTGACGGGCTGCGCATCTGGAACCAGAGTAATCAAGGCGCCGCCGGTGGCACCGCCCCCGCCGGCACCGGCGATCGAGGCCGCACTGACGGTGCCATGCCCGGCGCTTCCGGAAGCAAGCGACGCACGCCTGCCCAGCCTACTGGACAACCATCTGGCAGTCGCGGGGCTGTACCACGAATGCGCGTCGGGAAAGTCGGCGCTGTTGCATGCAATGCGGGAACAGCAGCGGACCGCTTGGGCCTGGTACTGCGATGCGCTGGAAGCAGTCGGCCTGGACAGCATCAGCTGCAGGGCGACGCTTGAGCGATTGTGACGATGGATGATGCGGATCGAGTGACGCAGCAGGACGCGCAGGCGATGGAACGTTTCGAGCGTAGCCGCGGCGGCGTGGCCGTCTCGGCGCCGTCGCATACGGTGCATTGCCTGGGCTGCGGTGACGTCATCGCCCGCAAGCGACTGCAGGCAGTGCCGACGACCAGGCGCTGCATGCGCTGTCAGCAGCAGCTGGAAAAAATGACAGGGGGTATGGAGTGAATTGGGATCTGATCTTCAAGGGCATCACGTTGTGCATCGTGCTGGCCAACAATATCGCCATCATCGTGATGTGGTTGCGTCGTCGAAACGACCAGCGCATCGCCAAGGTCGAAGCAGAGATGGCGAGGCTGAAAGAGTCTGACGACGCCCAGGGATCCAGGATCGCTGGCGCGATCGCCGAGCGAAAAGAACAGCATGCCGCGTTCGTCCAGCGGCTTGCGTTGGCCGAACAATCGATCAAGCACATGCCGACCCATGAAGACCTGCGTCGTATCAGCGACCGTCTGGGCTCGCTGGAGAAAGATGTCGGATCCATCGACACTAAAACGGACGGAATCCAGGAAACGGTCAACACCATTCGAGATCTGCTGCTGGAGAAGGGGGTCTGATGTCCAAGCACAAGACACTTCATGAGCGTCTGACTGAAGATCACCGGCTTGTGGTGGTGCGCGTGCTGGCGGAGATGCCGGCTTCACGTTCCAACAGCAGCGTGCTGGCCAGCGCTCTGCATGCCTGGGGGCATGCGGTCACTCGTGATTACCTCAGGTCGCAACTGCGCTGGCTGGAAGAGCAAGGGCTGTTGACCGTCGAAGATATGGAGGGCGTGCTGGTGGTCACGTTGAACGAGCGTGGCCACGATGTGGCCACTGGCGTGGCACGCATCGATGGCATTTCCCGTCCGAGGGGCTGACATGGCACGGCGCATCGGTAGCGTGGATCGCACGCCAGAGGACATGCGGAAGATCATCGACCGGATGCTTGCGAGCAATCGCATGACCGTCGACGACCTGCGCACGCAGCTGGCATCGATGTATCCCGCCGAGGCGGTGCCGTCGCGCAGCGCGCTGTACCGCTACAAGGGCAGCATGGAAGAACTGACCGGCCGCATGCGTGACATGCAGCTGGCAGCACAGACCATCGTGGCGGATCTGGGCGAGAACCCCGATGACAAGGCCGGCGCCCTTATGGTGCAGGCGATCACCGCGCTGACCGCCAATGCCGCACTGGAAGCCAATGCGGTGGATGCCGACATCGGCATCGACGACATCCGCAAGTTGGCACGCGCCGCACGCGACGTGATCACGGCGCGGTCGCTGTCGCTGAAAGAACGCGAGCAGATCGAGCGGATGGCGCGGGAGAAGCTGCTTCGTAAGCAGCAGGAAGCGTTGAAGCAGATGGTCGGCGAAGGCTATGACTCCGAAACGCTGCAGGCCGTCGGAAAGCGCATCACCATCTATCTGCCCGACAACAAGCGATGATGGAGTCTATCCGCCCGCAGGCTGGCCCGCAGGAAGCGTTCCTCTCTACAAGCGCTGACATTGCCATCTATGGCGGCGCCGCATTCGGCGGCAAGACATTTGCATTGCTGTTGGAAGCCTCAAGATATACCGACGATGCGAGCTTCGGCGCGGTAATTTTTCGCCGCACTACGAAACAGATTACAAACGAAGGCGGCTTGTGGGATACCGCTGGTGACATCTATCCCCAACTCGATGCTCAATCCAACGTAAGTCGATTGCAATACAAGTTTCCTGAGGGCGCGGTTATTTCTTTCGCGCATCTGGAGCATGAAAAGAACAAGTACGACTGGCAGGGATCGCAGATCACATTGCTCGGTTTCGACGAATTGACGCATTTCACTGCAGGTCAATTCTGGTATCTCGTCAGTCGCAACAGAAACCCATCAGCGAACGGCATACGTCCGTATGTTCGAGCAACGTGTAACCCGGATCCCGATAGTTTTGTAGCGGATCTGATCGCATGGTGGATCGATCCGGAAACTGGCTACGCAATTCCAGAGCGGTCAGGCGTGATCCGGTGGTTCATTCGTCGGAACAACACCCTTATCTGGGGTGACTCTGCCGAGGAACTGCGCAGAGATAACCCCGGATCAGTTCCGAAGTCGCTTACTTTTATTGCCTCTTCTTTCAGCGACAACAAGATAGGCCTTCAGCGTGATCCGGGTTATCTGGCCAATCTAGAGGCGCTGCCGACCGTAGAGCGCGAGCGGCTAAAAAACGGCAACTGGAAGGTCAAGCCTTCCTCTGGCGATTACTTCAAGAAAAGCAATTTCGATATCGTGGATGCGGCCCCAGCCGAGGGGCAGCGCATACGATATTGGGACCGCGCAGCTACCGAACCGAGTGCAACCAATCCAGACCCAGACTGGACGGCCGGGCTACGCCTTTTGTTTGCAACTGATGGTTTCTACTACGTAGAGCACGTCGAGAGGTTTCGCGGGACGCCAGGCAAAGTCACGCGCAATGTCAAGGCTATAGCTGAGCAGGATGGCAAAACGATCGCGATTGGCATTGAGCAGGATCCTGGAGCTGCCGGAAAGTTTGAAGCAGCTACCTATGTGGAGCTGCTTGCTGGGTTCATCGTCTTTACTGTGCCGCCTCAAGGAGACAAAGAGACGCGGGCATCCCCAGCATCTGTGCAAGCTGAGCAACGCAAGATCAGATTGGTTCGCGGCGATTGGAATGCCGCATTCCTTGATGAGTTGGAGAGCTTCCCAAAAGGCCGGCACGATGACCAGGTTGACGCACTCTCTGGTGCGTTCAATCAATTGGTCGGCAATCCGAGAATCCCAATCGACTTCCAGTCTGCAGGTCGCACAGCTTCCTCTGGAATTACCGAGGCTCTGACCGGAGCACAAGCGATGATTACTGACACAGGCTGGGGAACCATCTCTGGCCATTCCGATACAACGGGCTATGTATGACTGAGACCATCGAAACCCCGCGCCCCGGCCTGGAGATCGCCACAACCGGCGACGGCCGCGATATCACGCGGCCTTACACTACCGGCCTGATGCAGGCCAGCGACCGCGTGCTGACTGGCCGTGGCGGCGGCGACCTGCAGATCTACGAGCAGGTAATGTCCGACACGCAGGTCAAGGCGTGCTTCGAGCAGCGCCGCAGCGCAGTGATCAGTTGCGAGTGGAGAGTGGATCCGGCAAGCGATCGACGCGCTGACCGCAAGGCCGCCGACTTCGCGCGTGAGCAAATCCAGCGTGCCGGCTGGGACCGCATCACGGATCGGATGCTGTTCGCCGCCTTCTATGGCTACAGCGCAGCCGAGCTGATCTGGGAAGTGCAAGACGGAAAGCTGGGCTGGCAGGCGATCAAGGTACGCAATCGTCGGCGCTTCTCGTTTGACCAGGCGGGCGCGCTGCGGCTCCTCACGCCGCAGAACATGACCGATGGGGAGCCCGCGAAGAAGCCCTATTTCTGGCACATCGCCACCGGCGCTGACAACGACGACGAACCCTTCGGCCTGGGCCTTGCGCACTGGTGCTACTGGCCAGCGTTGTTCAAGCGCCACGGCATGGGCTTCTGGCTGACCTTTCTCGAAAAGTTCGGCATGCCCACAGCGGTTGGCACGTTTCCGGTCGGTGCGATCGCAGCGGAGCGTTCCAAACTGCTGGCCGCGGTGCGTGCTATTCGCACGGACTCCGGCATCATCCTGCCGGAAGGCATGAAGATCGATCTGAAGGAAGCCGCGCGCAGTGGCGCCGCGGATTACAAGCAGCTGTTCGACACGATGGACCAAGCGATCGCCAAAGCGATCCTCGGCCAGACCATGACCACCGACAACGGCAGCAGCCAAGCGCAGGCCAAGGTGCATATGGAAGTGCGCCAGGACATCGTGAAGGCCGACACGGATCTGATCTGCGAGAGCTTCAACGACGGTCCGCTCAAGTGGCTCACCATGTTCAACTTCGACGGCGCGGATCCGCCGCGCGTGTATCGCGTGGTGGAAGAGCCGGAGGATCTGGACTCGATCACGGATCGCGACGGCAAGGTCATCAAGATGGGCTTCAAGCCGTCGCTGGCCTACGTCAAGCAGCAGTACGGCGACCATTGGGAGCTGGCCAAGCCGGCGGCCGTGGATCCGCTGCCGCCGCTGCCGGCGCCCGCCGAGTTCGCTGCTGG
>JBGSID010000185.1:0-1675 GCA_041751895.1 Lysobacteraceae bacterium
TGGCGCCGGCCGGCATGAGCGGGCGTGCGGCGGCAGCGGAGAAGGAGAACAGCGCAAGAGTGATTGCGATCGAGAGTCTCATGTGCGTTGTCCTCACTGGCCGACGTCGGTACGGAGAATGGTGTTCAAGCCGAAGCAGGCGCGACGGCTCTGGTTGTGCGAAAGCGGCTCGCTTCCCGCCATCCTCGACGTGTCGTAGAACCACACGCTGCCTGCAGCCGACTGGCTGGTGCAGTTGAGGAAGCCGTCGGAACAGCTGTTGAGCCAGTTCTGCGTCACTTCAAGGCCGAGATTCAGGCTGTAGCCGCCGCAGTAGCTGTCGCTGTCGAACGGCGAGGAATCGACATCGGTACCGACCACGCTGCGGAAGGTCTTCGGCAGGGCCGGACGACCGCTGGTGCCGTACATGTAATTCGCGTTGTAGAACGCCATCCAGCTTTGCTGCTGCTGGCGGACACCGTCGTTCTGGTAACCGAGCAGCCAGCCGAGCGCCGCTTCGAAGACCGAGCCGTTCATGACCGCATCGGCCAGCGGGGTGCCGGTCGAGGACGGGGCGAGCGCATTGACGCGCGCGATCTTGCTGATGATGTTCGGGTAGCGACTGTCGTAGGTCGGGTTGGACATGATCCAGCGGATCATGTTGCCGCCGTTCGAGTGCGTGATCACGATCAGTTTGGTGATGCCCTTGCTGTTGATGAAGGTCGTCAGTTGGCTGGCCAGGCAACCGGCGGCCCGGCTGTCCCACCAGTACTGGCCGAAGTCGCAGTTGATGACGACATAGTTCGCCGGGTTCGGCAGGCCACTGCGGACGGAGTCCACCATGGTCGGTTGCCAGTAGTCGTTGTAGGCGTTGGTTTGAGCGCCCGTACCGTGGACGAATGCCACACCGGTGTTTGCGAGCGCGAAAGGCGCTGCCAGAGCGAGCAGAAGCCCGCAGAGGTATCTACGCACGTTGTTAATCCCCTCGTTTGTTTCCAGTTCCATGAAGGACACGGCAGTTTGCAGTGTCGATCCTTTGATCGCTGCCAGCGCACAGGCATGGCATCGCGAAGCAGAGTACGGGGGCGTATTGACGTTTGTCATGCCGCATTGCGGCAAAACCGTGACAGCGCGCATATTGGCCGCTGACGGTGCGGCAGGCGCAGGACTGTACCGGAGACCACAGGCAAGGGGCCTTGCGGCCCCTTGTCGTTTCAGCGTTTTGAAACCGATTGAAGTCGATTGAAACAGGACTCAGCGAACGATGCCGGACCGTTCGCGACTTTCCAGCGGCGCCATGCGCGACTGGTCGTTGAGTTCCAGCTGACGCACTTCGAACGGCGCACCGTAGCCCTGCGGCAGATGGGCACGGTCGAACTGCAGGACCAGCATGCCCTTGCCGCGCTTCATCCACGCCGCGCTGTGCGCTTCGGAAACCGGACGCATCACGCCGTCGGAAGCGGTGGCGAACAACGTGCCACGGGCTTCGTAACGACCGGTGGAACCGGTTTGCACCGGCAACGCCATCCGCATGGTCTTGGCATTGAAGGCGAAGACACCGTTGAACCGGGCGGTCGGCGCGGCCACCGCGAATGCGGTGCGTGCGTCGCGCTGGATGCCGTCGGCGTTGGCGAACACCTGCAGTTCCCAGAGTCCCTGAGTATTGCCGACGTTGGCCGGCAGCTTCACGTCGGCG
>JBGSID010000186.1:0-5524 GCA_041751895.1 Lysobacteraceae bacterium
AGAACTACCGCTTCGACCTCGAACCGCTGGGCGGTCAGATGTCGAAGGAGGACCGCATTGAGCGGCTACAGCCGGATTTTGAGAATGGGCGTTGGTGGCTGCCGAAGGCGCTGCCGCGCACGCTCGCGGACGGCTCGCCGGCCGATGTGGTGGAGCGCTTCGTCAATGCCGAGTACCTGACGTTCCCGGCGGGGCTGCATGACGACATGCTGGATGCGGTGGCGCGCATCTACGATATCGGGGCGAAGTTTCCGAAGCCGCCACAGGCTGTCACCCGTCGAGGCGCGGAAGGCGCGTCGGCTGGGTTCGCTTGGTGAATGTCATCGCCGAAAAAGTTGATGTTCCTCGAATGTCGAGTAGTTCTTGGTTCCTTTGGATTTGTTGATGCGGCCAAGCAAAGTTTTGTCGATCCTGCCTTGAAGGTATGAAGCTAGTTCTAGGAATCGATCTGCAGGTAACAGCTTCCAGTCGCCTTTGAATTCACGTTTGAGTGCTATGTGAATCATCATGAATTTTCTATTGCCAGCTTTGTCAGTGTGCGCCTTTTGGAACTCCTGATACCGATCGATCAGGTGGCCGATATACAGCAGCATGGGCTGTGAGCTAGCGATGCTGCCGATAGGCGGCTCGATTGAAATGTTCTGCTTTGCGCGCGTCTGCTTTATATTGACCGTTTGAATGATGGTCGAATTTGGGCTGTTGATGGCGACAACACCAGAATTGGCATGAATAGCGATCTGTGATTCGTAGTTCTTCAGTAGTTGCTTTGCTATGCGGTCGATCCCAATAGGGATTGAAGGTATTCCGCTCCCCTGATGGTCTCGTTTCATCTGAAGCAGAACGTCTACCGTGTATTGCTTTGGGTCCGCATCAATCAGCGTGTGGTGACGACCGCAAAGCAGTATCAAATTCCCCTCTGAGCGCCGGTCCTCGTCGGTCTGATTGGGGTCATAGCGTGGGCCGCCTGGACTACTTGCCTTGATGTGGCATACCTCGCCCGTCACGACATTGTTCGTTTCTGTCATCGGGCTTGAACATCCAGGGAATGCACATCGATCGAACGATCGGGCAAAAAGAGATTTGAACGTGCTGGGTTTCGGATTTTTCATTTGTGTGACGGCGCCTGTTCCTAGCCGATGCTTTCGACGTAGGTGAAGATTTACCCTTTGTCCGGTCACAAAACAACTCAGTTACAGAAAAAATGTATTGCTTCAACCTGTGCATAACTTTGGCGCCTCCATAACAAAACCAATCACATAGATGTTTTTGCCCTACTCGATCCAACAGGCGCAACAAGCGTTGGAGGGACGGGAGCGTGCCGCCGACGAGTACCAGCTATCGCAGGAACTGCAGCTCCGGACTCGACTAGGACAGTACGTGGAGGAGCAATACCTCGACGCCAAGCGCCACAAGGAAAATTCGATCTGGCGCAACGGCGTGAGCATTCACGAGACGCTGATGCGCTGCCTGCGGATGCGCAACAACGAGTACGACCCGGAGCTGGCGCGGTCGCTGGACGGGGTGGATGTTTACATGCCGCTGGCCAGCATGAAGGCCAGGGCGGCCGGTGCGTGGATTCGCGACACGCTCGCCAACGCCGAGGACAAGCCGTGGACGCTGGAGCCGACCCCACTGCCGGAACTGTCGGCGAGCGGCAAGCTCGCCGCGCGGCAGGCCTTCTGGCTTGATCTGCAGCGACAGGGCGTGATGCTCTCGATGCTGCCGCCGGGCATAGCTGCCGAACGCATCAAACAGCTGGAGGATATCGCCGCCGAGATGGAGAGCGACACCGCCCGCGAGGCCTGTACGCGGATGGAGACGCTGATCCACGACCAGTTGGAGGAGGGCGGCTGGCGCGAGGCGTTCGACGCGATGATCGACGATCTGACCGTCTTCCCTAACGCGGTCGTGAAGTCGCCCATCGTGCGCCGCATGCCGCAGCCCAAGTGGGACGGCGAGCGGATCATCATCCGCGAGGTGGCGAAAATCCGGGTGGAGCGCGTCTCGCCCTTCGATCTGTATCCCTCGCGCGACGCAACCGATCCGCAGAACGGCAACAGCCTGAGCGAGCGGATGCCGATGACTGGCAAGGCCATCGTCGACTGCAAGGCGCTGCCGCATTTCAGCCGCGAGGCGATTTCCACGCTGCTGACGCTGTATCCGAACGGCTACCGGGGCCAGACCGCGAACGAAACCGAGCGCCGCCAGCTGGAAGCCCAGGGTGGCAATGCTTGGGCTGGCGGCGATGGGCTGTTCGATATCATCGACTTCTGGGGTCGCGTGCCCGGTGCGCTGCTGCTGGAGTGGGTCGCCCACGAGGGCAAGGAGCCGGACGCTGCGTTTCCCGAACGCATCGACCCGGAGCAGTTCTACGAGGTGAACGTGTGGCACTGCGCCGGCTTGGTGCTGCGCTGTTTGTTCAATCCGATGCCGACCGGCAAGCGGCCGTATTCGACCACCAGCTTCAACCGCTTGCCTGGATCGTTCTGGGGCGAGTCGGTGGTGATGCTGCTGCGCGACCTGCAACGACAGGCCAACAGCGCGGCACGCCGACTGGTCCAGAACATGGCCTATGCCTCCGGCCCCATCGGAGAGATCAACCTTGACGCGCTGGACGAAACCGAGGACACGCCGAATGTGATCCGGCCGTACCGGGTGTACTACACGCGCGGCAACAACAAAGGCAAGGCGATCAACTTCGACAAGGTGCCGAGCGTCGCGGCCGAACTGCTGGCGGTGTTCCAGGCGTATTGGCGGCTCGCAGATGAGGTCTGTGGCATTCCCGCCTACAGCTACGGCGGTGGCGCACCGACACAAGGTGCGGGCGCGACCATGGGCGGGTTGTCACTTCTCTACAACAGCGCACTGAAGGGCATCAAACAGGCCATCGGCAACCTCGACAAATATCTCGTGGAGCCGGTGATCGAAGGCCTGTATCTGCTGAACATGCTGCTGTACCCCGACCAGAACGTGAAGGCCGACGCCACCGCAGTCGCTCGCGGTGCGAAGGGCATCATGGCCCGCGAGATGCGTCAGGCGCGCACGGTGGAGACATTGCAGGCCCTGCAGCCGTTCGCGACCGGGCCGATGCCGATCATCCCGCGTATTGGCGTGGTGAACCTGCTGCGCGAGTGGCTGAAGCTGCAAGGCTTCGAGCCCGATCTGATTTTCGGCAAACAGTTGCCCGAAGATCTGTTGCAACAGTTGGCTGCGCAGGGAGTGGCTGGTCCGGCGGGCGCGCCTATGCCCGGCTATCCCTCCGGAATGGGCGCGACGCCTGTGGCGTCCACCCCCGGGACCACGATGCCCGCGCTGGACGGTCGACAGGCGCCTGTCGTGACCGCGCTGCGAAACGATCAAATATGAGCTGATTCCATTCAAAAAATCGAAGGCGGCGATTGGCGCGGGCAGGCTCATGGCCAAGTAGAGTCGAAAATCAAGACTTTATGCAGAAATTTATGTCATCAATTTTATGGCAGCTGTCTGGTGCGCCATCACAGATGCCCGGTGCATACCGTAAAACTGCATGCTGATTAAAAGTGTCTGGGGCAAGTCAATTATTTGATAAGCGAAAATCTCTTGATGCGGCCCGAGTATAGGTAGCTGCTCGAAATCTTTTGCAGTCCACTCCTGAATCTCCCTCACTGTCGATGCAAGTTCTGGCGCTAGCGAAGCATCAACAGGTATGAAAAGGGGACAGGCCTTCAATTCGCCCAAGAGTTTCCGTTGGCCGCAGTGGTGATGAAAATAGAGGCCACGAGCTATTTTTTCCAAGCACATGCTCAGAAGTTCAAAATTGAGCGGAAAGTCCTTTTCAATTACCAGTGTGTTTCTATCCCATCGAAGGCCGTAGAGGTGCAAATTACGACTGCGTTTCTGTGCAAGTCTGATCGCGCCCCTTGTCACGCCACTTCTGATCGGGTTTGGGATGTTTGATGTACTTGCGCCGAGTATGAACTTTAGATACTCATCTGCAGTTGAATTTCCATTGTTGTGCTTTGCGCAGGAGGGAACTGTTATCAGTGCCGGCCAGCTTCCTTCCTTGGGAAACAAGCATTTCGGTGGCACATGTTCTCTCCCGGTGCCTGCGGAATCGCAGTGATAGCAAGTGGCAGTCTCAGTTTTCTTCATGGCACTATTTTTGTCGGTTTGAAGGAAGGAATGATGTTGCGAAAAGGAAGCCGATACAGCTGAGACAAAAAATCCAGCTGAAGCGTGAACACTAATTTCATAAATAATACTTCATCGAATTTCAAACTCAGTATTGGGAACCAAGCGCATGAAAATGGACGGCGACGACATCGTGCCAGGCGATGCCGTGTTCGACATCGTGTACGGCCCCGGCGTGGTGCATCGCATCGATACGACGCAGGGCGTGTTCTACGTCCGCTACGGCCAGTACGCCGCCGGCTATTTGCCCAGCGGCGTGAACGATCGATCGCGACGCCGCACGCTCTACTGGCATGATCCGGTGGTGTTCCTGCCGGCCAAGAATGCGCGCGTATGGGCGCTGATGCTGCGCAGTTTCCGCGCGTTGTGGGCGGTGCTGGTGGGCTCGCCGCTGCTCGAAGTGCTGCCGCAGCAGCCGGGTGGATCGGTGCCAAGCACGACGGAGGCCGGCGATGGCACGTAATGGTTTTCTGTACTACGGCGCGTGGCCAGCGGTGGCCGACGAAGTGCCCAACGTCGAAGTCACGCACAGTTGGGTGCTGCTGCGATTCGCCGGCAGCGGCTGCGCGGAGCTGCAGTTTCTGATCCACCCGCGCATCAAGGACGCCTCGCAGGCATGTTGCGCGCCGCCGAGCGCGCCCGAATTGTGGGCGACGTGGCGTCGCAATGGCTGCAAGACCGTGCTGTGCGGTCGTCACAACCAGATCGTGCTGGCCGAGCCGGGCACCTACCGCGTGCAGGTCTGTCAGGGCGATCTCGACACTGTCGTGTATTGGACCGAAACCGATATTCCCATCGCGACCGCGCCCTCTCCCCATATCGCCCAAGGAGGCCCGTAGTGGGCTGCTGCGACGAAACCAATATCGACGGCCAGACCGTCCAGAACATCACCCTGGTCAACGCCCAGATCATCAACGGTCGCATGACCGGGACGATCATCGGCACCGACTGCGCTGGTGCCGATCTTCGCGCGGGTACGGCCATCGCCACCTGCGCGGATTTGCAGAACGCCATCGACGGCCTGCCGGAGATTCCAGCATTTCCGCAGATCATCGAAATCCGCCAGATAAACGTCCTGCAGGATCACCGCATCCAGCTGGTGTTGAGCAACGGCATCACGCTTGTGACCGAAACCGGCCCCGGCGTGTACACCGATCACGAGTTGATCGAAGGCACCGGGCTTGAATCCGACCCAGTGCGGGGTGATCCGGACAAGATCGCTGCGCTGTTCCGCACCTGCGCGGGATCGCCGCACGCACCGGGCGATGTCATTCCAACGTGTGCGGAGATGGGCACGGCGATTGAGGAGGCCTTGCAGTTTGAGGCCTGCGCGTTTCCGCCACCGACCAGCGAA
>JBGSID010000187.1:0-7582 GCA_041751895.1 Lysobacteraceae bacterium
CCGCCACAGGATCGCGCCGCCGTCGGCGACTGGGTGCTCATCGAAGACCGCACCGAGCGCCCGCAGATCGTCGCTCTGCTGCCCCGGCGCAGCACCATCAAACGCGCGGCCGCCGGCGAGCATTACCAGCAGCAGCTCATCGCCGCGAACATCGACACCGTGTTCGTGGTCTGCGGCCTCGATGCCGACTTCAACCCGCGCCGGATCGAACGCTATCTGCTGCTGGTACGCGGCGGCGGCGCCGAGCCCGTCGTCGTGCTGACCAAGGCCGACAAGGATGGCAGCGACGCCGAGGCATCACTGTCGATGCTGGCCGAACTGGCTGCACAGGGCATCGCAGCGGTGGCAGTCAATGCCAAGGACCGCGACAGCGTCGCTGCGCTCGATCCGTGGCTGGGCCCCGGCCGCACCGCCGTGCTGGTGGGCTCGTCGGGTGCCGGCAAATCCACCCTGACCAACACCTTGTTGGGCGTGGAGAAGATGAAGACCAACGCGGTCCGCGAGAACGACGCCCGTGGCCGCCACACCACGACCTACCGCACATTGATTCCGCTGCCGTCCGGGGCCTGCCTGATCGACACACCCGGCATGCGCGAACTGAAACCGACCGGCGAGGAAACGCTCGCCGATGGCGGTTTCGCCGATATCGAAGCGCTTGCCGCCAACTGCAGATTCCGCGACTGCGTCCATGCCCGCGAACCCGGCTGCGCGATCCGCGCCGCGCTCGAAGCCCGCACGCTGGATCCGGCGCGGCTTGCGAACTATCTGAAGCTGCGCGACGAAGTGGCCGGCGCCGCCACCCTGTTGGCGACACGGTTGGTGCAGAACACGACCACGAAGTCAGGCAGCAAGCCGCGCCACAAGCCATCGGACGACCGATATGGGCGCGATTGACCCCGCTTCTGTAGGAGCGGCGCAAGGCGCGATAGCTCTGCAGAATCGATGTCACGATCGATCGCGGCTCGCGCCGCTCCTACAGGGACTGCGATGACGCCGATGCCCGACATCGCCCACCACGCCGCGCTCGATGCGCGTCTGGTCGCGGCGGTACGCGGGATCCGCTTGCTCGACACTCTGAGCTGGCCAGCCGATGCCCAGGAGACGTTTCTGGCCGCATGGCGGATCGGTCGCATCCATCTGCCGACCATCGCTTATCCGAAGGGCGATTACGACGCCGTGCGCGCGGAACTGGAGGCAGTCAGCGCGGGCGCCGACCCCGACCATCCGCTCGGTCACTATCTGATCCAGACCGCCGACAGCTGGCGCATCGCCACCCGGCTGCTCGATGCCGTGGGCAGCCACAAAGTCACCGCGTACTCGACCCGCCTGTACGGCCGGCCGGTCGAAATGCTGCCGGGGGATGGCCCCACCAATCTGGAAGCCGCCCAGCATTTCGTGCATCTGGCCGACGACATGGACCAGGAGCTGCGGCTGTTCGAGCCAGCGGCCGTCGTTTCCGCCGAGACGCTGCGCGATGAACTGCAGCACGATATCAACGCCTTCTTCACCGACCACGAGGTCCGGGTCGAACTCGATCCGGCGCTGATCTCGAAGGCTGCGGCCAGCCCCACCCGCATCCGTCTCCGCGCCAACACCGGCTTCAGTGAATACGACCGCCACCAACTCCTGGTCCACGAAGCCTTCGTGCATACGCTGACCGGGCTCAACGGCCGCGAGCAGCCGCTGCTGAAATCGATGGCGCGCAGCGCACCACGCACCACCGCCACGCAGGAAGGATTGGCGACCTTCGCCGAACTGATCTCGGGCTCGATGGACATCGAACGGATGAAGCGCATCAGTCTGCGCATCGTCGCCATCGACATGGCCATCAACGGCGCCGATTTCGTCCAGGTGTTCCGCTTCTTCATTGATGCCGGACAAACACCCGCCGAAAGCTTCTCCTCGGCCCAACGCGTGTATCGCGGGGCGCCGCTCGGCGGCGGCGCGGCCTTCACCAAGGACACCGTGTATCTGCACGGCCTGCTCGGCGTCCACACCTTCTTCCGCTGGTGCCTGCGCCACCGCAAACTCGCCGTCGCGCATCAGCTGTTCGCGGGCAAGCTGGCGTTGGAAGATGTGTTCGCGCTGCAGCCGATGTTCGATGCAGGCGTCATCGCTCAGCCACGCTACCTGCCGCCGTGGATGCAGCGGGCCAATGGACTCGCAGGCATGCTCGCGTTCTCGCTGTTCGCCAACAAGATCCGCCTGGATCGCGTGGACGCCGATGACCTGGTGCTGGGCCTGGGCGTTTGACCACCCCCGCTCGAGCGGCCTTCAGGCCGCTGAATCATTTCCGGAAACCTGCAGCGGACTGAAGGCCGCTCGACCGGGGGCCACCATCCGCCACCGCACGGCGGAAGACGCGGGTTGCCGCTAGAATCAACGGCCCGATCCCAAATACTGGCGCGGCGCAGCCTCCGATGTCCGACATTGAAAACGACCTGAAACAATCCGCCCTCGACTATCACCGTCAGGACCCGCCGGGCAAGATCAAGGTCGCACCGACCAAGCCGCTGCTGACCCAGCGCGACCTCGCGCTCGCGTATTCGCCCGGCGTCGCCTACGCCTGCGAGGCCATCGTCGAAGACCCCAACGCCGCCAGCGAAATGACCGCACGCGGCAATCTGGTCGCGGTGATCACCAACGGCACCGCAGTGCTCGGCCTCGGCGATATCGGCCCGCTGGCCGGCAAGCCGGTGATGGAAGGCAAGGGCGTGCTGTTCCAGAAGTTCGCCGGCATCGACGTGTTCGATATCGAAGTGGACGAACGCGACCCCGACAAGCTGGTCGAGATCATCGCCTCGCTGGAACCGACCTTCGGCGGCATCAATCTCGAAGACATCAAGGCGCCGGAGTGCTTCATCGTCGAGCGCAAGCTGCGCGAGCGGATGAATATCCCGGTCTTCCACGACGACCAGCACGGCACCGCGATCATCGTCGGCGCTGCCGTGCTCAACGCACTGGAAGTGGTCGGCAAGAAGATCGAAGACGTGAAGCTCGCCACCTCCGGCGCCGGTGCCGCCGGTATCGCCTGCCTCGACATGCTGGTGGCGCTGGGCCTGAAGCCCGAAAACATCCTCGCGGTCGACCGCGACGGCGTGCTCTACACCGGCCGCCCACATCTCGACCCCGACAAGGCGCGCTACGCCCGCGACACCGACAAGCGCACACTGGCCGACATCATCGTCGGCGCCGACGTGTTCCTTGGTCTGTCCGCAGCCGGCGTCCTGAAGGCGGAGATGGTGGCGACGATGGCCGACAAGCCGGTCATCCTCGCGCTGGCCAATCCCAACCCCGAAATCCTGCCGGAAGACGCGAAGCGCGTCCGTCCCGACTGCATCATCGCCACTGGCCGCAGCGACTACCCGAACCAGGTCAACAACGCGCTGTGCTTCCCGTACATCTTCCGTGGCGCACTGGACGTGGGTGCGACCGAGATCAACGAAGCGATGAAGCTCGCCTGTGTGCGCGCGATCGCCCAGCTCGCACGCATGGAAGCTTCCGACCTCGGCGGCGCCTACGGCGGCGAAGTGCCGCGTTTCGGCGCCGAATACATCATTCCGCGTCCGTTCGACCCACGCCTGCTCACCGTGCTGGCGCCGGCCGTGGCGCAGGCCGCGATGGACTCGGGCATCGCGCTGCGGCCGATGGCCGATTTCACCGCTTATCGCGAAAAACTCGGTCAGTTCATCTACCGCACCGGCCTGGTGATGAAGCCGGTCTACGACCGTGCGCGCAACGACCGCAAGCGCGTGGTCTACGCCGAAGGTGAAGAAGAAACCGTGCTGCTCGCCGTGCAGACCGTGATCGATGAGCAACTGGCGCGGCCGATCCTGATCGGTCGCCCGGACGTCATCGACACCCGCATCCAGCGCCTCGGCCTGCGGATGAAGGCCGGTATCGATTTCGAGCTCACCAACATCAACGACGACCCGCGCTTCAACGAGTATTGGCAGCAATACCACGCACTGACCGAACGTCGCGGCGTGACCCCGGCGGCAGCGAAGAACCTGCTGCGCTCGCGGCCATCGCTGATCGCCTCGCTGATGGTGGAGCGTGGTGAAGCAGACGCGATGATCTGTGGCCTCGTCGGCCGTTTCCACAAGAAACTCGGCTACCTGCGCAGCGTGTTCGACTTCGACCGGGGCGTCAGCGGCACCTCCGCGATGACCGGCGTCATCAACGACCAGGGCGTGTGGTTCTTCCTCGACACCCATGTGCAGGTGGATCCGAGCGCCGAACAGATCGCCGAGGCCACGCTGCAGGCCACCTACCGCCTGAAACTCTTCGGCATCGAACCGAAGGTCGCGCTGCTGTCGCACTCCAACTACGGCAGCCACGAAAACGCCAGCGCCGCGAAGATGCGCAAGGTCTACCAGATCATCCGCAGCCGCGCGCCGAAACTCGAAGTCGACGGCGAAATGCAGGCGGACACCGCCTGGGACGACGTCCTGCGCAAGCGCATGTTCCCGAACACTTCGCTCAACGGTCGCGCCAATCTGTTCGTGATGCCGAACCTCGACGCCGCCAACATCACCTACAACATGGTCCGGGTGATGACCGACGGCGTCGCCATCGGCCCGATCCTGATGGGCCTCGACCAGCCCGCCCATATCCTTACCCCTGCCTCCACCCCACGCCGCGTGGTCAACATGACCGCGATCGCTGCGGTGGATGCGCAGATCCGCCAGCAGCGTGAAGCCCACGCCAGCAACCGCAAGGACATGCGGGAGGATTGATGAGGCTCGCGGCTGATCGTGGTGGCTGATCGCTGTTGTCTATCGCGACTCGCGCCGCTCCTACAAGGACACAGGCTTTTGTAGGAGCGGCGCGAGCCGCGATTGCTCCAAAGCCCCGACATTCGCCTTCGGCTACTGGAATGGGTGCGCTGACGTCTGCAGCCAAACCGCATCCCAGAAAGGATATCGACCGACATCCTCAACCAATCCCGCTCGAACCGGATTGGCGATGATGTAACGCGCCACGGCAACGCCTGCTTCTTCCGATCGCAAAGCGCGGTCATGAAAACCGCGCATCCACATAGCCTGGCTGCGCCCATCGGCCCGATTCGCGACCCGCGCCGATACACATTTGATGCGGCGCATCAGACTGGGCAAATCTTCGGCATGACCAAGCTCCACCAGCAGATGAAGATGGTCCGGCATCAAAACCCAACATAAAAGGATTGAGTCGAGCCACAGGCTTCGATCATCCAGCTTGGAAGCCACGGCTGCAGCGGCCTCCCACGACAGGAAACGTCGCTCGCGCCGATGACAGACGATGGTGATGAGATAGCGTTGACCGGCGATGGAGACACGGCCCTTCCGAAGACTTCGCTGATTGGGGCGAATGGATGTATTCATGGCACCGATCATCCGGTGCCCTCTGCACCAGCGATATCGGAAAAATCCGATTTGCATGCCGGGCATTGCCGCTTCTGGCGTGGAATCGCGGCTTGCGCCGCTCCTACAACCGCAATCGCACCTGTAGGAGCGGCGCAAGCCGCGAACATTCCCTATTACACGGAAAGCGATCAACGCCCCAAGAAATCGAATTCTTGCACCGAACCCACAGCCCACACCCCAGCGTACGGGGCAGTCGCCGCACCCGCTGCTAGAATCGAAACTCTAAAATCAAAACCGTAAACCCCACGACCCCCACAGGATGCGGCCCCGAGGCCGCAGCGGAGCCCAAGGCATGAGCTGGTTGAACGAACTGCTGCAGAACGACCCCGATCCCACCGAGACCCGCGAATGGGTCGAGTCGCTCAAGGCGGTGATCGACACGGACGGCCCCGGCCGTGCGCACCAGCTGCTGGAAGGCATGGTCGAACTGACCCGTCGCGCTGGCGCGCATCTGCCGTTCGCGCCCACCACCGAATACATCAACACCATCCCCGCGCATCTGGAGCCGCAGATCCCGGGCGACCAGCACATGGAATGGCGGATCCGCTGCCTCATCCGCTGGAACGCGATGGCCATGGTGGTCCGCGCCAACCGCAAGCCCGGCGACCTCGGCGGCCACATCGCCTCGTTCGCGTCGTCGGCCACGCTGTATGACGTCGGCTTCAACCACTTCTGGCGCGCGCCCAGCGACGCCCACCCCGGCGACCTCATCGCCGTCCAGGGTCACAGCTCGCCCGGCGTCTACGCCCGCGCCTTCCTCGAAGGCCGCTTCAGCGAATCCCAGCTCGACCACTTCCGCATGGAAGTCGACGGTCGCGGCATCAGCTCATACCCGCATCCGTGGCTGATGCCGGATTTCTGGCAGGCGCCGACGGTATCGATGGGTCTCGGCCCGATCAGCGCGATCTACCAGGCGCGCAACTGGAAATACCTCGAAGGTCGCGGCCTGATACCGAAGTCCGACCGCAAGGTCTGGGCCTTCCTTGGCGACGGCGAATGCGACGAGCCCGAAAGCCTCGGCGCGATCTCGGTCGCCGGCCGTGAAGGCCTCGACAATCTGGTCTTCGTCATCAACTGCAACCTGCAGCGCCTCGACGGCCCGGTGCGCGGCAACGGCAAGATCATCCAGGAACTCGAAGGCGTGTTCCGTGGCGCCGGTTGGAACGTGGTCAAGACCGTGTGGGGCAGCTACTGGGATCCGCTCCTCGCCAAGGACAGCACCGGCCAGCTCAAGCGGCTGATGATGGAAACCGTCGACGGCGAATACCAGAACTGCAAGGCCTTCGGCGGCGCGTACACCCGCGAGCACTTCTTCAACAAGTACCCCGAAACCGCCGCGCTCGTCGCCAACATGAGCGACGAGGACATCTACCGTCTCAACCGTGGCGGGCACGACCCGCACAAGGTCCATGCCGCCTACCAGAATGCCGTCGACACCAAGGGCATGCCCACGGTGATCCTCGCCAAGACGGTGAAGGGCTACGGCATGGGCGCCTCGGGCGAATCGCTCAACCCCACGCACCAGACCAAGAAGCTCGACGACGAAGCCGTCCGCCACTTCCGCGACCGCTTCAAGATCCCGGTCAGCGACGATCAGCTGAAAGACGGCGCGGTGCCGTTCTATCACCCCGGCCCGAAATCGCCGGAAGTCGAATACATGCTGGAGCGTCGCCGCGCACTGGGCGGCTCACTGCCGCAGCGCCGCCGGAAATCCACGCAGACACTGGAAGCGCCAAAACTCGAAGTGTTCGATCGCCTGCTCAAGAGCAGCGGCGACCGCGAGATCAGCACCACCATGGCCTTCGTGCAGTCGCTCAACATGATCCTGCGCGACAAAGAGGTCGGCCCGCGCTGCGTGCCGATCGTCGCCGACGAAGCCCGCACCTTCGGCATGGAAGGCCTGTTCCGCCAGCTCGGCATCTACGCCCCGCAAGGGCAGAAGTACAAGCCGGTCGACCGCGACCAGCTGATGTACTACCGCGAAGACGCCGCCGGCCAGGTGCTGGAAGAAGGGATCACCGAATGCGGCGCGTTCTCGTCGTGGATGGCTGCCGCCACCAGCTACAGCACCAACGATCTGCCGATGCTGCCGTTCTACATCTTCTATTCGATGTTCGGCTTCCAGCGCATCGGCGACAGCGCCTGGCAGGCCGCCGACATGCGCGCGCGCGGTTTCC
>JBGSID010000188.1:0-2298 GCA_041751895.1 Lysobacteraceae bacterium
GATGCGGCAGCGCGGGCGCGGCATGCGCATACGATGGCGCGGGCGTGTACGCGATGCCGGTGGCTGCAGGCAGCAGAAGCGGCGGTGGCATCAGCGCCGCCAGACCATGCGCGATGCAGGCGCATTGGCAATGACGGGCGCAGTCGTCGCAGCCTTTTTGTTCCGAAGCGGGTAGGTGCTGCCGCAGGCTGCTGTGGGCCACGCTGTCATCAGACATGCCGTCGTGCTGCATGCCGCTGTGCGCGTTGGATGCGGCCATATCCATGTTTTCATGGCAAGGCGGTTCAGCAGCAGGCGGTTCGGCAACGAGTGACGCTTCAGTGACAGCGCCGTGCGCGCAAGTCGCATGTACCGACGCCATCGCGCCACTGATGCCATTCGCCACCAGGGCGAGGCAGAGCAGGGCGTGCAGCAGGAGCGGGCGAAGGCGCATGGCCGGAGTGTACTCCCGGTGTCTACGACCCGCAGCCGTAGCCTTCATCATCGTGCAACCCGCAGCCGCAGCGTCACCGTCATGCAAATCGCGGCCACGCTCAGTTGATTAACGTAGCCACTACCGTAGCCCGGTTCTCGCCAAAGGCGAGAGCCGGGGCTCTCGATCAAGGTGGCGCCCTCATCACCCCGTTATCCCACCCCTCACCGCCGCGCCAATCGCGGCCACGCCCAGGTCAGCAGCAGCAACGCCGGCAGCAGTGCGCTGGCATGCAGGGTCAGTGTCGACATCGGATGACCGGCGGTGTCCAGCACCGTCGCGCCGTTCAGGCCGGCATAGACCGCGCCGACCATCAGCAGTTCGAACGGTCGCGGATTGCGGCACAGCGCACCCAGGCACAGCCCCCAGCTGGCGATCGAGACGATCGCGGTCAACGTCGCCAGCGCGGCAAGCGGTTCGTTCATCAGCAACCGCACAAAGGTGGGCAGACTCAACGCGAACAACATTGTGAAGCCGACCAGGAATCGCGTCGCCAGCAGGCGCAGAAGAATGTCCGGCGCCGTGAACACCAGTCCGCCGGTGCCGTGGTCGCGTTCGCGCAGCACGCTGCGTGCCAGCACGTCCAGCGGCAACAGCCATGCGAACAGCAGGGCGTTACGCATGCCCTCCAATGGTGCGAACGTCTGCACCCCCAGCACCGCAAGCGTCGCAAGCCACCACCAGATCCGGCGCTGACGCAGGGCGAGTTTCAGCTCGGCGACGGTGAGGATGCCCAGCGGTCCGCGCGCGAACGGATCCAGAACGCGGTTCAGCCACGCCATCGAACGGCCCGCAGCAGAACGCGTCGTCGTCTTCGACAGTCCGCGCGAAGCCGCCCAGTCCAACAGCGGTGCCGCCGCCAGCGTAAGCGACAGCGCCAGCAGCAGCCACAGCGCGCGGCTGACCCCGACGTTTGCCACAGGCTTCCACGCCGTCCACTCGAACGGCTCGGCATCTTTTTCGTTGGGCGTGCTGCCGAGATTGAAACCGAATTCCACCGGGATGCCGGTCTGCGCTTCGCGTACACGGCTGAACTCGCGTGCGGCCACCATCATCCCGCTCGGATCGCTGGTCCAGCCCTGCGGATCGGCGTGTTTCTGTCCCGCGTACGGCGCCACCGAGAGCGTCAGCATCGTCGTCCACAGCACGAAATACAGAATATTGCCCGCCGTGCGGCGCAGCCACGGGACCAGATCGAACCAGATCGCGAACATCGCGGTCAGCGCGAGGCTGGGCAGACTGAGCAGCAGCAGCGGTTTGAGCAGTTCGATCAGATCGATGTGGCGGTCCTCGGCGCGCACCCACTGCGCGGCCAGCGCCACCGCAATCCCGGCCAGCGCGATCATCCCGAACACCGCCATGTGGCTGGCCCATTTCGCCAGCAGATAGCCGCCGCGAGTCATCGGCGTGGTCACCAGCAACTGCCAGACGCGGGTTTCGATGTCGCGGGTCAGCGTGCCGCGCACCAGATAGAAACCCACGAGATTCAGCAGGGTGCTGTAGATCAGGCCCAGCGCCATGCCGGCCCAGGCGCTGGAATAACGGCCGCGCGAACCGTCGATCAACGACAGCGTGGTGTAACCCGCGTCCTCCGCCGGGAAGCACCACCAGGTCGCGAACGCCATCAGCCCGAGCACCACCCAGAAGCGTGGCGTGCGCGTGCGCTCGCGCACATCGGCCAACAGGATGGCGGAGAAGCGCTGCAGGGCGTCCATGTCAGTGTCCCCGCGCAGTCGTGGCAGCAGTGCCCTTCGCAGATGGGCCGGTCAACCAGGTGTAGGCGTCCTCCAGCTCGGGCATGGCCGGCTGCGCGTCCGCGTGCGGAC
>JBGSID010000189.1:0-12894 GCA_041751895.1 Lysobacteraceae bacterium
AACGCCGCGTTGTCGCCCGACTTCATTGACACCCAAGCCGGCACCATCGCGACCGCCCGCGTGACTCTCGTACAACTGGAAACACCCGCCGAGACCGCGATCGCAGCGCTGCGGCACTGCCGCGAGGCCGGCGGCCTGGCCATGCTCAACCCCGCCCCCGCCAACGCGCAGACGCCCGCCGAGCTGCTGGCGCTAGCCGATGTGCTCACGCCCAACGAAACCGAATGCGCGGCCCTGTTCCGCCGCATCGGCGAACGCTTCGACGGCGACGATATCGCCAGTCTCGAATCACGCCGCCTGCACGCACTGTGCCGCGATCTGCTCCCGGGCGGCACGGTGGTCGTGACCCTGGGCGCGGCCGGCTGCTTCGTCTCGCATCCTGACAATGCCACCCGTGGTGATGACACCGCTTGGTACCGGCTCCCAGCGGAACCCGCAACCGTAGTGGACACCACCGGCGCCGGCGATGCCTTCAACGGCGCACTGGCGGCAGCACTGGCCTTGCGCCCGGGCGCAGCGTTCGCCACCCACCTGCGCGAAGCCACACGGTATGCCGCCCTTTCCACTGAACGTGCCGGCGCGGCGCTGTCGATGCCCACCCGCGAGGAACTGGACCTCCGATTCCCGGCCTGAGCGACCTATCGGTCGCATCCAGCTGTTAACCTCGTGATTCCTATACAACGGAGGCGCACAGATGGCCGGTAAATTCGTGATCAGCAAGCGCAGCAACGGCGAATTCCAATTCAACCTCAAGGCCGGCAACGGTCAGGTCATCCTCAGCAGCGAGGGTTACAAGGACCGCAGCGGCTGCACCAATGGCATCGAGTCGGTGAAGAAGAATGCCCCGGACGATGCCCGTTTCGAGCGTAAAACCGCATCGAACGGCAAGTTCTTCTTCAATCTGAAAGCCGGCAACAGCCAGGTCATCGGCAGCAGCCAGATGTACGCCGACGAAGCCGGCCGCGACAACGGCATCGAATCGGTGAAAACCAATGCAGCGGATGCTCAAGTCGTCGACGAAACCGCCTGAGCACAAGACTGATTCGCACGAGAGCCCGGCTTCTGCCGGGCTTTTTATTGGGCCTTACAATGCCGACATGCAGATTGGCCCACACACCATCGCCCCGCGCGTGATCCTGGCCCCGATGGCCGGCGTCACCGATAAACCGTTCCGGCAGCTGTGCAAACGGTTGGGCGCTGGCCTGGCGGTGTCGGAGATGACCACATCCGACCCGACGCTGTGGCACACCCGCAAATCAATGCACCGGATGGATCACGACGGCGAACCCGCGCCGATCAGCGTGCAGATCGCCGGCACCGATCCACGGATCATGGCCGACGCCGCGCGCCACAACGTCGACCACGGCGCGCAGCTCATCGATATCAACATGGGCTGTCCGGCGAAGAAGGTCTGCAATGCATGGGCCGGTTCGGCGCTGATGCAGAACGAAGCGCTGGTCGCGCGCATTCTCGACGCCGTCGCGAGTGCAGTGGACGTGCCGGTGACGCTGAAGATCCGCACCGGCTGGGCGACCGGCCAACGCAATGCACCCATCATCGCCCGCATTGCCGAAGCCTCCGGTATCGCCGCTCTGACCGTACACGGCCGCACCCGCGATCAGCAATACACCGGCACGGCGGAGTACGAGACGATCGCGGAAATCAAGTCGCTGCTGAAGATTCCGGTGATCGCCAACGGCGACATCGATTCACCCGAAAAAGCGCGCGCCGTGCTCGACGCCACCGGCTGCGATGCGGTGATGATCGGACGCGCGGCCCAGGGCAAACCTTGGATCTTCCGCGACGTCGCACACTTCCTCGTCACCGGCGAACACCTGCCTGCACCGACGCTCACCGAAATCCGCGACATCCTGCTCGGCCATCTCGATCATCTGCATGCGTTCTACGGCGAGCGGCAGGGCGTGCGCATCGCCCGCAAACACCTTGGCTGGTACGCGAAGGACCGGCCCGAGAACACTGCCTTCCGTGCCGTGGTCAATCGCGCCGAAACCGCCGAGACGCAATCGCGACTCACCGGCGATTATTTCGATGCGCTGATCGCGGGCGTCGCACCGGAATTGCCGGCAGCGGCGTGAGCGAAAAGCCTGCATCGCCACAACATGGTGGCCCTACTCGACCGCGCACGCGGCCGGATCATTCCGGAACCGGCGCGTTCCAGATCCGCGACCACATGTCGCGCAAACGTGCGGCGGCGTCCCACGGCCATTTCAGTTGCTGCGGCGGCACCGCGCGCCAGCCATCGCCATGGTGGCGGGCAACGATGAAGCGGAAGGTGTAGTCCGGTTCTGCGCCCATGCGCAGATCGGTCAACATCAGCGCACCGTCACGCTGTTCGACTTTGGCGAAATGATGGTTGAACCACAGCAACTGTACCGCCGACGGAATCGCGCGCGCGATCGCATGTGCTTCCGGGTCTGCAGGGAAGGCGCGGAAACGCATTGGACCATGGTCCGCCACGAGTGAACGCTCGCCTTCGAGATAGCCATCGGGCGTCATCACCACGACACGCCACAGCAGCGTGTTGAACGGCATCGGCACCGAGAAACGCGGCGCGTCCTGTAAGTCCATCGCCATCAGTGTTTCACCGGCGGCACGTTCGATCATCGTTTTCGCCACCAGCGACCAGCCGAGATAGCCGAAACCCAGCACCAGGCCTGCGGTCAGCGCGCGATCCGCGAGCTTCTTTTCCGGCACCCAGATTGCGACCACGAATGCCAGCACCCATGGCAGCAGGAACAGCGGATCGATGATGAACAGGCTCGACCACATTGTTGGCGGTATCGGCAGTGGCCACAGCAATTGCGTGCCGTAGACCGTGAAGGCATCGATGAACGGATGCGCCAACAACGTGACCATGAACACCCAGAACCAGCGCACGGACGCTTCGGCAACGCGCCCGCCGCGCCGCCGGAACCACGCCCACAGCGACCAGGCCAGAAACGGCAGCAGCAACAGCGAGTGCGTCGGCCCGCGATGCCAGGTCATCTGCGCGACCGGATCGCCGAACAAGGCCAAAGGCACGACATCAAGATCGGGCAGCGTGTTCAACGCCATACCCGCGAGCAGCGCCGCGCGACGATGTGCACGCGGCGCGATGGCGGCGGCAATGACGCCGCCGTAGAACAGGTGGGTGATCGAATCCATGCCGCGATGCTAACCGTCGCAGCAGTTCTCGAACACCTGCAACCGAATACCTTGCCGGTCGTTCGCGAAGCTCAGCCCTGCCCCAGCACCTTCTGTGTCGCTGCGACCAATCCGGCAGTGAACGACGCCTGCGACTGGGTCATGCTGATCACGAGCTCAGGCGAAGCCTCGGTCGGATCGCCCGAGTGCACCGGCGGGCTCGGCGCGTACTGGTTCATCAACTGCGTCGCGTTGGCGGTGGCGGTCCCGGCGATCACTTCGACCAGCCGCAACGCCAGATCGAGTGAAGACGAAATGCCACCGCCGCTGAAACGCTTCTTCTCTTCATCGAGATGCCAGCGCGGATAGCCCTCCACCACGTTCACGTCCGGAAACAGTTCCAGTACTGGACGCGCGCTCCAGTAGGTCGTGGCTTCGCAGCGGTCGAACAGGCCGGCGGCCGCCATGATGAAGGCACCGGTGCAGACCGAGCCCGCCCAGTCTGCATTGTCGGCAGCGTGTTTCAGCCAGGTCTGATAGACCGGGTCGAGCATCGCCGCAGCAACACCATCGCTGCCACCGCCGGGGACGAACACGATCCGCAATGGCGGACAGTCTTCGAAAGTAATGTTGGGCATGACCGACACGCCCTCGGTGGTGGCGATGGGGTCGAGCGTGGCCGCCACCCACACCACCTCGAAGCCGGGGGTGTAGGCGAAGATCTGGGTGGCGCCGGCGAAATCGAGCAGGGTGCAGCCGGGATACAGCGGAAAACCGACGGTGATGGTGGCGGACATGGCGAGATTTCTCTGTGTGTACCGCCGCACCGGGCGGCGGATTCGTGTTGATGTGCGGTGTGAGTGCTTGAGCGACCTGCTCTGCTGCAGCGGCGTGCTCGAATCTCAGCCTCAACCCGCCGGATTCACCGGTTGATACTGGAAACTCGGGCCGGTCATCACCGACGGATCGGGGATGCCGGCCATCATTGCCTTGGCCTGACCCTTCAACGACATCATCAACCCGATGGCGCGATTCATCTGGTCCTGGGTCGTATCGCCGTTGAACAGCGCATGCAGAGACTGCAGCAGATTGGTGTAGGTGTAGTTGAAATTGTCATTGGCGAAAGCCTGCACGGAGCCCGCCGGATAACCCGGCGGTAATGCGGGATTGGTGGCGACGGCATACACGCCCGTCGGGTCGAACGTCACCGGCGCACCGCCATAGGCCCACGGCGGCGTGTTGCCGGGCGCGGGCACCAGCAGCGCGCCTTTCTGGATCTGCATGAAACGGTAGTAATGCGCGGGCTCACCGTAGCCGTCTTCGGGGGAGGTGGTCGTGCCTTCACCCTGTTCGATGATGATGTTCAAGGCCTGCTGCGCGCTGGCGACATCCACCACCACCACCGATTCGCGCATCAGGTCCGGGCCTATCTGGTTGCGCGGCGGATCGACGAAAGCACTGTCGCCGAGAACAGCGATCGCGTCGGAAATTGCGGTGTAGAACTGACCAATCGTGATGGTGCCGCTGGTCGCCTTGAGCAGCTTGATGTCGAGCGGGTCTTCCGGTTTTTCGATCTGCAGATACGTCTGCAACTGGTCCATCGAAAACGGCGCGAGATTGACGATCAGATCGCTTTCCACGCCCCCAGGCAACGGCCCGGGAAAGCTCGGAATGAAATCGGGACTGTCGATGACGGGCGAACCGCCCAGCGCGTTGAGCACATTGGCGGCGAGGGTCATGTGCAACATTTCCTCGACCACCACCGACTGGATGATGCTCACGACTTCCGGATTCTTGGCGGCATCCAGCGAATACAGCCCATAGAGATAGACCGGAATGGTGGCGTGTTCCAGCTCCACCGCGCTTTGCAGCGAAGCGCAGACCGATTGAGGCGTGATGGCCGGGCCGGTGAGGCCGTCCAGCATCGAACGTTGAAGAAGAACCATGAGCGTCTCTCCTTATTTGGTCTGCAGCACGAGGCGGCGGGCGGCGGCGGCGGCCTTGCCGCCCTGCGGGGCGGGTTTGCCCGTCGCTGCGACGGCGGAAAGCGCAGCAGGAGGAGCGGCGTCCTTCACGATCACCGGGCCCGGCTCGAGCGATGGAACGCCGAATGGCATGTCGCCCGCGAGCCACGAGAGGATCGCGTCGCGCTTCGCAGGCGACAGATCGCGGGTGACCGGCATTGCGTTGGGATCGTCCGGATTCAGACCGAACGCCAGCGACAACAGACCGGCATTCTTCTGGACCGACGCGTAGTTGCCGAGATCGAGAAAACGATTCATCACCGGATAGAGGTTCGCGTACTGCTGGAAAATCGGCTGAAGATCGGTCCAGGTGACCGGGTTCGACGGCGTGAAGCCACTCCACACAAGGAAGCTGATGAAGTTCCACTGATTCTGCGCACCGCCGCCGTATGTCTCGGCATCGGTGAATTGCGGGCGGATGCCGTAGACCTGGCCGTCGATACCGTAGTCGGCGCCGTTGTTGAACCAGCGCGGCGTGCCGGGATCACTCGCGGTGAGTTTCAGATGCGCGATGCCATCGCCTCCGGTCGTCGCGGTGGTATTGAACACGAGCGCGGACGTCGGGGTCGCCACCGGCGGACTGGCGGCAACGTAGGGAAATCCGCTGCCGGGCTGCAGCTGCGAGGAATCCAGCGAGAAGGTGACACCGGCCCCTGCAAGCGGCTGTCCCCATTGCGTGGCGTACACGGCGATGTCGACGCTGTCGCCCGGGCTGAGCCGGTACACGTAGGTATCGGCGCGAAGGAACGCACCCGTGCTCGATTCGCTGATCCGTGCGATCGCACTGACCAGACTCAAGGGCATGGTCTGCGCCTGCTGCAGCTTGTCCGCAGGAATCGGCACCGTGACCACGCCAGCGGTACGCGCGTACCACTGCGGGTCGGCGGTATAACCGCCTGCACCTTTGGAGGGGATCGTGGCGATCTTGTACGACGCGCCGGTCAGCGGGTCGAATGCGATCACCGCGAGATCGCCGAGATCCAGGATCGAACCACCGGCACCGGTCGGCAATGCATTACCCAGATCGACAAGAAACTGGCGACTTGCGGCATCAACGACACCGACACAGAAATTGATGTCGCTGTCTGGCCGGAAAAAATTGCCCGGCGGCAACGAGTAGGGATTGCTGTTGGCCATGAACTGACGACCAAGCACCATGTGCTGCGGCTCGCTCAGCGTGGCCGGGCCGATGGTGCCGGCGATCCGTCCGGTCATGAAATCAGGCGAGGTGAAGTCCATGTTGAAACTGTCGACGTTGAACTTGATCGACAGCACACCATCGGTCGCCGCCGCCTGCAGTGCGGTGAGGAACGGAGACGACGACACGTCGCTCCACTGCAGATTGCGCAGCACCGACTGATACATCGCGCCGGCGATCGTATCGCCACCTGCAGAATCGGTGGAGCGGTCCCAGATGTCGATGAATGCAGCCGGCTCGAAATCGGCGATCAGCATCGTCGTGCCGTCGGCTTTGGCGATGCGCACCTGCAGGCCCCAGATTTCGGAAACCAGTTGCTGCTCGCTGTCGAGATCGACCAGTTTCGCCGGCGCGCGACGGTCTGAGTCGGCCACGATGTAACCGAGCACCGGATCGCTGCTGCCGACCGCTCCGTCGGGCGTCGACGCCGACGTGACCTGACAGCCGAGAAACCGCCACGCGGCATCGCCCTGCGGATTGAACCAGCCGTTCGGGGGCTGCATGTGTGCGCCTTCCATTGCCTGATAACTGGGCTTGAAGCTGGCGTTGTCGAAATGCGCAGGGTCGTTGTTGACCGTGGAGACATTGGCCTGGAATCGACCGGAAAAGTGCAGCCGGAGCGCGTTGAGGTAACTCATGTCGGTCTCTCCTGGGAAAAGTCCTGCGGTGCAGCGTGTTGGCGGCGCGGCGGGTGTCAGGTCAAGCGCTTCAGACGCCGCAGGTACTGCCCGGGCACACCGACGTTGAGGTAATCGTCGCCGTCGAAGACGAACGGCCGCTTCTGCACGGTGCCGGTGTAGGCACGCATGATGTCGGCAGTGACGGTGTGCTCAATCGTGCCGCCCTTGTCCGGATGCAGCGGATCAGGAACGACCTGCCATGTTCCGAAATAGGCATAGGGCTGGGCCGTTGAAAAACTCTCGATCAACAGGTCGCGCGGTACGCGCCACGGCGTAGTCGGGCTCAGCCAGCCGGGTTGCGGCGCACCGCTGAAAGGATCGGCCGGAATGGCCAGTGGCGGATTCTGCGAAATCATCAGGCTGAAATGCCCACTGCTGTCGTAGACCCAATAGCCCGCGCAGGGCTTACCCCACGGCCAGGTTTTCTTCTTCGGTTTCGAGGGATCGTCACCGATATCCCAGGCTTCGACCATCGCCCACGTACCGACGATCGAGCGCGTCGGCGGTGCAGGCTTTGTGGATGCTGCTTTGACGGATGCTTTGACGGATGCTTTGGCAGAGGCTTTGGAAGCGGCGGTACGGGTCATGCTCGACTCCTGTCGTAGTGGCCGGAAGCGGCCTGCGCGATACGTCGTTGTCTCAAGAACAGTCAACGTCAGGGCGGAAACCCCTGATCCATCCAGGCCTTGAACAGCGCCACCTGCGCATCCGTCATCGGCGGGTACGGCGGCGGCGGCATGCTCTGCGTGCTGATCTGGTTGTAGACCATGTCGGCGTTGAGCTTCATGTGTTCGTAGCGGGTCAGATCCAGCCGCCACAGCATCGAGGCGCGGAACTGGGCGAACAGCGGCGCGATATCGCGTTCGAATGAAATGCGGGTGGTCATGGTGGTGTGCTCCAGAGCGGCGGCGGCAATGCGCCAGACGCGCCCGCTGCCAGCGCGGGCTTCGATGCCTTTTTTTCCGGTGAATTCGAACGCGCCGAAATCCACCACGTAGACCCATTGCCCATCAGGCGAATACGCCACATCCAGTGGCCGCAGCGGGCCTTCGGCGGCAACCGCATGCAGCGTCCAATCGCGCGTGGAGACGCGCAAGAGGTCGCGCGCGACCTGCGGGCCCGCAGGGCCGGTCATTGGACGTTCGTCGCCGAACTGGGCGACCAGCAGATCGCCAGCATGCGGCTGTCCCGGCGGGATCACCGTGAACTTCACCGCACAGGCATTGATGTCGAACTCGACCAGCGGGCGCTCGGGCGCAGGCAACTGCGTGTGATCCGCAAGCACGAACGGCTGTGCGCGACCGTCAGGCGCGCAGAAACGCGGGTGATCGATCGGCAGCCCGCCGAAATAATCGGGCCAGCCGTACCAGGCGCCCGGTTTCACTTCGTAGAGACAGTCCGGACAGTTCCACACTGGACGCACGCCGCGAACGTCGGCGCCCTGATCGGTCGCCAGCAGGCGACCGTCGGGCAAGAAGCCAAGACCGTAGGCATTGCGCAAGCCCCAGGCGACGAGCTCCAGCGCGCTGCCATCCGGGTTGCAGCGCATCAGCGCCGCAGTGCAGGGCAACCGCCCCTGCAACGGTGTGCCGGGTGGATACACCGTGCCGAACGGCGCGAACGCGCCGGTGGCGGTCTGTTGCCCGTCAGGGTCGGGCGATGTGGCGGACACACCTGCGAGCACGACGTCGTAGCCGGGAATGTCGGCGTTGTGGCGCAATTCTCCCAGCCACGCCATATCGATCGAATCCGGGCCCATGACGGCGGTATTCGTCATCGCGCCCTGGCTGAAATACAGCTTCCCGTCCGGCCCGGCGGCGACCATGTTGGTGTGGTAATTGCCGAACCCCGGCAGGCCATCGACCAATGTCGTGCAGGCGCCGGTCTGGGGCATGAACCGCAGGATGCGACCCGGATGGCCGCCCTCGGAGACGATCAAACCGTCGTCGTGCCACAGCAGTCCGTTCACCGGCGCGCGCAGGCCATCGAGCAGGCGCGTGCGGGTGCCGTCCGCATCCACGCGCCAGATCACGCCGCCCGGCGGCGCACCGGCAAACGGCAGGCCGGATTCGGCGACATACAGGCTGCCGTCAGGACCGAACGCAAGGCTGGTCGGAAAGTTCAGGCCATCGACGACCACGTCCATCCGCACTGTCATATATCCCCCATGAAAAAAGCGCGCAGCGCGAGCACGCAGAGATAGGCGCCGACCACCACTTCGATACGTTCGGGCAGAAACCGTCGCAACCGTTGTCCCGCATACAAACCCGCGCACGCCATCCCCGCGCTGACGGAGCCGACGATGAGCGCCGCTGCAAGCACTGGATAGCCCGCAAAACTGATCGCGGCGCCGGCAATGACGTTGTCCAGGCTCAGCGACAGCGGCAGCCCGAGCAACAGCGCGCCATGATTCGAGAAACCGGTCATGCCACGGTCGGTCCCAGATCGCGCATTGCTCCGCCCATTGCTCCGCGCATTCATCGATTGCGCCGCCATTGGCGCCTCCCCCGTCGACAGCGCCTCCGCATCGGGCTCGTCACGACTCAGCGCCAGCACCAGCACGGCAATACCGCAGGCCAGCATCGCCGCTGGCGCCAACCAACCAGCCACCGGTGCCAGCGCCGACAACAAGGCCTTGCCGAGCAGCAGACCAAGCAGCGCGCCGCCGATTTCGCTGACGCAGAACGCCACCGCCAGCAGATGCACGCGCCGCTTGCGCAGCGGCAGCATCGACAACGCCGAGCTGACCTGGAGATTGTCCAGACCGGCCAGCACACCGAAGATCAGCAGTTCGACCATGGCCGCGTTACTTGCGCAGACCGTAGACGCGCAGCACGCCGCCCTGACGCCCGAAAATCAGCGCGCCGGCCACCATGTAGTCGCCGCTGACCGCAGGGCCGAGGCAATAGCCGTAGCCGCCGTTCATGCCGCCGGTCTGCTCGCCCAGATCGTCGTGCCAGAGCATCTTTCCCGAATAGGCGTCGAAGGCGTAGACCGCTACTTTCGAGGTCGAACAGAACACCAGATCGTTCACCACCACCGGCGAACTGAGCCCGGATTCGCCCGGCGTGCGATACATCGGCGGCTGCGCCTCGATGTAGAGACGCGGGTTGCTGTCGTCCATCGCCCACGCGTCTTCCAGCGTGTTCCAGTCGAGCGCACGCAGAAATGGCGTGGTCGCGTAGTCGATCCCGGCCTCCACGTTGTGATAGTTGTTGCCGCCCACGCCGATGAACAGCCGGCCCAGCCCCGCGTGCACCGCAGCGGTGCTGTAGGTACCGGAATAGTTTTCCTGATCGATGTCGTCGGACATGCGATTGGGTACGAATGGATCCATGCGCTGGTCGTTCGGGCCGACGTGCGGATCGACGCTGGGAATCTGCGTGCCGTCGTTGTAGTAAGGCAACAGCTGGCGCCAATTCAGCAGTTCCAGCGTCGCTGCATCGAGCACGAAGAAACCACCGTTCTTACAGCCGGCAGCGACGACACGGCGGCCATTGATCGTGAACAGCGTCGGCGAGCCGCCGAAATCCACGTCGACGTCGGTCGCGCGATAGCTGCTTTCCGGCAGCGCCTGGAAAAACCCGCGAAATTCACCGGTCGGCGCATCCAGGGCCAGGATGCCGTTGGACAGACCCTTGGTGGGCAGCGGGCCGTCCGGAACGGGATTGCCGGTGGCGCAATACAGCCTGTCCAGCTGCGGATCGTAGGCGATCGAGGACCACACCGATGCGCCACGGATCTCCGGATTGCACGGACCCACCGAGAACGGCGCGGGCGGCGTTCCAGTGACGGTGCTGGGCGGCAGCACGTTCGGCGCATTCGGCACGCCCGGCACGAATTCGCAGGTGCAATGGATCCACTGCACCTGGCCACTGTCGGGGTCGAGCGCGTAGACGAAGCCATAGCAGCCCGGGTTTTCGCCCTCACCCATGCCAACGAACACCAGACCGTCGTCGATCGAGATCACCGGCGACGACCAGCCGGCGGCCGGCGGGTTCGGCAACGGTTCGCCGAGGTTGGTGACCGGTTGATTGAACGCGGGATCGGCGTGGCGCAGATCCACCACCCAGCGCAGGCTCAGATCGTCGGTCTTCAGACAATAGAACTTGCCGTTGAACGCGCTGAAATAGAGGTTGCCGTTCCACACCGCAGGCGTGCAGCCCATGCCCATGAACCCGTGGCTGTCGCCTTCTTTCGGGTCGATCGGCCATTCGTACTGTGCCACGGTCTTGCCGCTGGCCAGCTCGATCTTCAGCACCTTGCCGCCATTCGCACCCGGCAGGTCGTGATTGTTGGCCAGACCGACATACAACATGCCGTCGACGATCGCCGGCACCGACAGTACCGGCCCGGGAATCTCGATATCGTGCAGCAGCTCGAAACGGTCCAGCGTCTCGCGAGCGATACGGCTGCCCTGCACCTGACCGCTGTGCGCGGGGTCGCCATGGAACATCCACCAATTGCTGTTGGCCATCGTCAGGCTCTCCGCTGTGTCGTGCCGTGTGGTGTGCTGGGATACATGCAGGCGTTCATGCCGTGATGGCGGCAATGACGCGCGGCGTGGCATCGGCCGGGAGGTAGTCGAACGTCGGCCCTGCCGTCTGTCCCGGCACCACCTCCTGCGTCATCAGCAACTGCGCCTGTGCTTTCAGCGCCTGCATGCCCAGCAGCGCCGGACCCAACCAATCGGGCTGGCCGTTGAACACCAGGTGCAGTCTGCGCAGCAGATCCGAGTAGCCGAGATTGAAGGTGCGGTTGAGATCGCGCAGTCGCGGATGTCCGGCATATGCGTCCGATGACGGATTCGCGATCACCGGATACACACCGGCCGGATCGAACGCGATCGGATGCCCCTTGAACACCCACGGCATTCGTTTCGCCGCCAACGGGTCGGGATTCGCGATGAGTTTGCGGCCGTGATAGATCTCGGCGAATTTGTAGAAATGCGCGAGCTCGTGTTCGGGATCGAGTGGACTGACATCGCTGCCCTCGCCCTGCTCGACGATCATGTCGATCGCTGCCAACGCAGTGTCGCGGTCCACCACGCCGGGGTTCTGCAGTTCGGTGAAACCGGTCCTCAGCTGCAGGGCCGGGTCGCCGGTGAAGATCGACTGTTCTTGGTCGAGTGCGACGATCTCGTCCTTCAGATGTTGATAGAACTGGCCGATGGTGACGCCTTCGTCCGGGCCGGGCGTATCGTCGACCGTGGTGACCGGCGCTTCGATCACCATGAACACATCCAGGACCACCTGCTTCGACAGCGGCGCCAGCGGCACGATCAATCCCGCTTCCACCGCACCGGGCAGATGCCCCGGGTAATGCGGAATGAAACGCGGGCTGTCGATCTTCGGCGCGCCGCCGATGGCGTTGAGAATGTTGCAGTCCAACGACATGTGCAGCATTTCCTGCTTGATCACCGACAGCATCAGCGCGGCGACCTCCAGGTTGCAGCCATCCTTGATGGAGTACAGCGCGTAGAGATACGGCGGGATGGTCGAATGCTCCAGCTCGATCGCGATCTGCAATTTGTGCTTCAGCGCATGCAGCCTCGCGGCATGGCCCTGATGCGTGTCGGCGATCAGGCTTTTTTTCAGGCGGATCATGATGCGTTCCTCATTGTGTTCCCCTTATCACGCGCTCGTGTGGCGGCCTCTGGATTCGGCAGCCGCGCTCCCTCGGTGGCAGCTACTCGCGCGATGCGCCGCAGCCACACGCGATGCCCCCACCACATCGCCGCAGGCAATGCCGTCATCGCGCACAGGGTTGCGAACGGTGTCGGCGCCTGTGCACCCCACCATGTGCTGACGGCATACAGCGCACCCATCACCGCCGAGGCGGCGGCGGC
>JBGSID010000190.1:0-6270 GCA_041751895.1 Lysobacteraceae bacterium
GGCCGCCGCGCGTACCGCTTCGGCGCGCGCGATCTGCGCGGACGGATCGCCATGCGAGAAATTGAGGCGGACCACATCGACACCCGCGCTCAGCAGCGCGTCGAGGACGCCCGGTGCGTCGGTGGCGGGGCCGAGGGTGGCGAGGATCTTGGTGCGGCGGCGCTGTTCGGTTTTGCGTGCTTCGGTCATGGCTCTCTCCTGATCGCCCAACCCTAGCATGCCGTTACGGCAATACAGACATGCACCCGCCTGCAAACGATCACAGTTGCGGAAGGCGACGCGCAACCGCTCAAACGTGACGCAACAGCGCCGGAAGTTCTTGCGGCGTCCGTACCAGAGCGTACGCACCCGCTGCACGCAATTCGTCTTCATCACCGAAGCCCCAGAGCACGCCGATCCCGCGCATGTCGTGATGCACGGCGCCTTCGATATCCATATGACGATCACCGATCATGGCGCAGTGCTCGGCACGCAGATCGAGCCGCGCCAGCGCCTCGGCGATCAACTCGGGCTTGTGGCTGAGGCGGCCGTCGGGCGTGGCGCCGATGATGTCTTCAAACAGGTCGCCAAACGGCAATGTCGCGATGATCTTGCGCGCATGCGGTTCGTTCTTGGCGGTCACCACGGCGAGCCGGTGACCGGCGGCATGCACCGCGTTCACCGCGTCACCGATGCCGGCGTAGATGGTGTGCTCGCGCCAGCCGTCGCTCTCGAAACGCTCCCGGTATAGCTCGACCGCACGTTCAACATCGGCGGCGCTGTCGAACAGCGTGGCGTAGCTGACGCGCAGCGCGGGGCCGATCCAGCGCCGCAACTCGGCGTCCGGCAGACCGGGATGCCCCATCCGATCCAGCGAATACGCGACGCAGCGAGTGATGCCGACGGCAGAGTCGATCAGCGTGCCGTCGAGGTCGAAGAACAGGGTTTTCATGCGGGCCACCGGCAAAGAAGAAGGCATCAAAGCACCATCATCCCGACGAAGGTCGGGATGATGGTTTCGTACGAAGCAAACGGCAATCCACGACTCGACCCCGGCTTGACCAGCCATTCGGCTGTTGAAAGCCGCCGGGATGACGGCGTGCTTCGTTCAACCCGCTCTTGCCTGCAGCGCAGCAACCGCCGGCAGAGTCTTGCCTTCGAGGAATTCGAGGAAGGCACCACCACCGGTGGAGATGTACGACACCTCGTTTTCGATGCCGTATTTGTCCACTGCCGCGAGCGTGTCGCCACCACCGGCGATCGAGAACGCGCGGCTGTCGGCGATGGCACGGGCCAGGGTCTCGGTACCCTTGCCAAAGGCGTCGAATTCGAACACACCGACCGGGCCGTTCCAGACCACGGTGCCGGCGCTCTTGATCAACTCGGCATAGCGCGCAGCGGTCTGCGGGCCGATGTCGAGGATCATGTCGTCATCCGTTACCGCATCAACGGCCTTGATGGTCGCCGGCGCGTCGGCCGCGAATGCGGGCGCGACCACGACGTCGCTGGGAATCGGAATATCGGCGCCGCGCGCCCTGGCGTCAGCAATAATCTGGCGCGCGGTATCGAGCAGATCCATTTCGACCAGCGACTTGCCCACGCCGTAACCCATCGCGGCGATGAAGGTGTTGGCGATGCCGCCGCCGACGATCAACTGGTCGACCTTCGACACCAGCGAAGACAGCAATTCGAGCTTGGTGCTGACCTTGCTGCCGGCGACGATGGCGAGCAGTGGTCGCGCCGGGTGTTCCAGCGCCTTGGCCAGCGCGTCAAGCTCGGCCATCAACAGCGGGCCGCCCGCCGCCTGCTTCGCGAATTTGATGACGCCATGCGTGGACGCCTGCGCACGATGCGCGGTGCCGAACGCATCCATCACGAACACATCGCACAGCGCGGCGTACTTCTGCGACAGCGCGTCGTCGTCCTTGCCTTCGCCGACATTCATGCGGCAGTTTTCGAGCAGCACCAGCTGACCGGGGGCGACATCCACGCCATCGACCCAATCCTTCACCAGCGGCACGTCACGGCCGAGCAGTTCGCCCAGGCGCTTCGCCACCGGGGCCAGCGAATCGGCTTCGCTCCACACGCCTTCCTTCGGCCGGCCGAGATGGGACATCACCATGACCGCAGCCCCGCGCTCCAGCGCGAGTTTCAGCGTAGGCAACGACGCGACGATGCGCTGGTCGGAAGTCACCTCCGCATCGGCACCTGCCTCGTGTGACACCGGGACATTCAGATCCTGACGGATCAGGACGCGTTTGCCGGCAAGGGCGAGATCGGTCATGCGGACGATGGACATGCGTGGCTCCTGGGGGGCAGGCCGGTATTGTCCCTGCTCCGGTGGGCCGGCATCAAACCGCGCGATCGGAATCGGTGTGGATCGCCGTTCTCCGGCATCCGGAGAGGCCGGAACAGGCCCGGAAGTTTTCGTGTCGCCACCGCGCTGACGCAGCAGGCTCAACGCGAATCCGCCGACGATCGCCGCACCCACGATCAGGAAACCCCACAACAGCCAGCGCCGCCAGTCCGGCGGCTTGGGCTTGTCGGCATAGGCAACGGCACCCGCACCCTCGGTGCGTGCACCAAGGGTCGCTACCGGCGGCGTCCATTCGGCCCCCAAACGTGCCCGCAGCGGCGTCAACGCACGCTCTACCGGCAAGGGCTCGCGACGCGCATCGCGGCTACCGGCGGCGAGCGTGTACGGCCCCGGCCCCTGCGCGAGGAAGACGAAACGATCCGGCAGATACGCCACGTCGATCACCGGCGCCGGATTCAACGCAACCGGGCTGCGCAACCGCCACTCGCTGGCAGAAAAGGGAGCGCCGAGCGTGTAATCGCCGCTGTCGACGCGCAGACCATCCTGCTGCAGCCGGAACAGCAGCACGCGGCCCATTGGCGTCCACACCGCATCGCGTTGTGCATCGAGGATGACTTCGGCGGTGACATTGTCGGTCCCGAGCTTCGCATCGACCTTGCCGACCGGCAGCTTGGCCGGCAGGCGATACAGATAGACATGGTCCTTGCCGATTTCGTCCCGACCGGCTTCGACGAATTCGGCACGCAGCCGTCGCCACTGCGGCGAAGACACACCGGCGCGCGCACGGCGCGCCATGATCTGCAGGCCCGGCAGCGGATCGCCGTCGAGTTGACGCAGACGGAGGTAACGCAGATACGTGGTCGGTACGGCGATATCACGCCGCTGCAGCCGCTCATCCGCACTGCGCAACGATACGATGGCCGCAGCATCAACCAGCGTCTGCCAATGTTCGAGATCGTCGCTGGCGTCCACCGCGAAGCGCGTACGCACATCGCCGCGTTGCGGCCAATTCAGATCGAGATGATCGATGCTGGACGGCCGCCGCGGGTCACGGTTGATATCGGCATCGATGATGTAATCGATCGGTGTCGGCATCGTTGCGTCCGGCACGCTGGTCGTCACCTGCGTCTGCAGCAGATGCAGGCGGCCACCCATTTCACGCTCGATCCGCAACGAGAGGTCATCGGTACCCTCGGCAGTACGCGGCAGCGCGAACACCGGCAGCGCGACCTGGGCGATCCCCGTCTGCGCCTTGGGGTCGACCGTCAGCCGAGCCACCGGTACCGATTGACCATCGGCATTGAACACCTCGAAATCGCCGAGCGCCGGATCGACCAGCGCAGCATAGACCTCGGGCGTCAACTCGAACTGCCAGGCCGCGTTCTGGCCTTCGGTCTTCAGCGGCCACCGGTAGGCGTAATCGTTGGTCGGAGCCGGCGGCTCGGCGGCGGAGGCCGCAAAGGCGGTCGCGAACGCCGTCAGCACCAGGAGCGCCGCGCGCTTGAGTGCGGTGCACTTCAGACCATTACCCTTCAGAGCTGCGCACTCTACGACTGCGCCCCCCTGATCCGTGCCTTTCCGATTCATGCCGAAACCTCCGATGTTGACGGCCTGCGCGGCGGCGCCGGCGCAAAATATCCCACCGCCGTACATAGCAGTCCGTAAGCCATGAACGACACGATGCCGAACAGGTTGCCCAGATGCGTGCGATCGATCAAGACCAGCTTCAGCAAGACCACGCCCATCAGCACCGCACCGGCACCCCAGAGCAGGCGGTCGCCACGGCGAGAACCGAAGATCCAGCCGAGTACGCCGAGCACGCTCCACACCAGTGTCAACGCTGTCTGTACAACGTAGTCGTCGAGCATGCCTGGCGACCACGGCGCTCCGCCCCAATGATGGGTGGCACGCAGCGTGGCAAAGGTGATCCATGCAAACGCGGTCAGGGCGAACAGCGGGACGCCCATCGATGATCCGCCGGCCTCGTGCTTGCCCCAGGCCCAATTCGCCAACAACGCCAACACCGCCAATTGCAGCAGTTCGAGCGGATTGACCACACTCACCCACGGCAGCGGTGCACTGTCACCGGGAAGCATCAGCGACACGAACCACATCAGGCCCGTCGCGAACAGCGCGGAGCCGAGCAACCACCTGCGGTAGTCATCGAAACCGCGAGAGAGCGGCGGGGCCAACCGCGACGGCTGCAATTGCAGGATCGCAGCGAAGGCCACGACCGGCACGCCAATGGATGCGGCCAGCCATCCCTCACCCAGATGAGCACGCTGTGCAAACTCATGGGCAGTACTGGCCAGCACGGTGACCCAGGCCCAGCACCAGCCACCCTGCGCGATGAAACGCACACCCGTGCCGGTATCCCGCAGACAGGTCAGTGCGCGCCAACCGAGGATCGCGAACACTGCCCAGGTCGCCGCCCCCCATTCGCCGAACGGATGGGCATGATCCACCACCTGTGCCAACGCGAATGGCGTGCCCATCATCAACGCGATGGCAGCGATGACGCCAAGCATCGTCATCTCGACGAACAGGCGACGCAGCTCTGCGGCCATCCAACCGGTGAAGACGATGAACGCGAGCATCGCATCGACCCGATGCGTGTACGGTACGAATTCGCCGATCTCCTGCAGGCCTGCGAAGGTCCACCAGCCGAAGGCCCAGAGCGTGAACAGCCCGACCAGCCCGCCATCGAGTTCACGACGATAGGTCCAGGCCGTGGCGAAACCAGCGAGCGCAATGAGCAACGCGCCCATGAACGCAGGATTCGCGATGGCCGTATGCTCTACGACAATGTCCATCGGCGAAAAACCGCTGCTGATGCCGCCAACGCCAGCGACGTAGGCCAATGCGGCGGCCAGTTGCAGCAACACGCCGGAGATCTGCGGCAGACGATGCCCCTGGCGCACGCCCAGCCACACCAGCGCCGCGCCTTCCAGCGCGAACACACTGGCAGTCGCACGCGCCGACAGCGCCAACGGCACCGATAGTGTCGAGAACCCGACGGCCAGTACGGCATAGGTATCAACCAGCGATGCGAAGCGGTCGCGTCCTCGCAGGAAAGCGGCGAGCAACGCATAGATCGCGGCCGCACCCAGCGCCGACAGCGCCAGCGGCATGCGCTCACCCTGCAACAATCCGGCCTGCAGCGCGAAAGCCACCAGCGGCGTACCGAACACCAGCGTGCCGTCGACCAGATGATGCGAGGTGCCGTCGTGATCTTCGCTGCGACGATTCGCATAGAAGATCGGAATCAGCAGATACAGCGCGAAGAACAGCAGCAGGAAGGGCTCGGTGCTGGCGAACTTCTCCGGCTGGTAATCCAGCACGCCCCACAGCGTGCCGATGGCGAAGGTGAACACGAAGCCGAGCAGGTTGAGCAGGCGCCACGCGCGGTGCCACGCGATGCCGAAAATGCCGAGATTCAACACCGCGTAATAGCTGAAGAGCGCGACGTGGTTACCGCTGCCGGTCGACAGCCAGATCGGCGCAAGGAACCCCGCCAGGATGCCGAATACCGCGAGCGCCAGCGCATCCTGCAACACCGCCAATACGCCAACCCCCGCGACCAGCGCGACGGTGATCCCGAATGCAGCGCCAGCGGGGATCAAGCCATACAGTTTGAAGGCCGCGAACGTCACCAGCATCAACACACCGATCGCGCCGCCCTGCAGCGACAATGCGAACGAGCGCCGCGTCTCGCGGTGTTTCCATGCGAACACCAGGCCACCGATCGCAGCAGCAGCGACTCCCGCCAAACGTAATTCGATCGGCACGACCAGCCAGCGCTGATCGCTGGCGTATTTCAACAACGCGGCCACACCCGCCAGCAGCACCAGCATGCCGATCTTCACCGGGACATTGCCTTCGGTGAACCAGCTGCGGATGCCATTGATGATCGGTGTGAAAGGGTCGAACGGCGGCGCCGGCGGCGGGCGTTCGATCCGTGGCGCCTGCGGGCG
>JBGSID010000191.1:0-3158 GCA_041751895.1 Lysobacteraceae bacterium
GGCGACCGCCGACCACGCGGACTTCGGCGCGGCCGGCCAGCGCGGGTTCGGCTGCACTGGCAAATCCCAGATCGCCCTGGCCGGCGGTCAGCGCCAGATAGACTTCGGTCAGCAGGTGTGCGTCGAGCAGGGCGCCGTGCAACTGGCGGTGGGCGTTGTCGACCGACAGGCGCCGGCACAGCGCATCCAGCGAATTCTTCTGGCCGGGATAGCGGGAACGCGCCAGTTGCAGCGTATCGAGCACCGTGCAGCGGCTGGCCAGGTTGCCAGCGTCGGGCAGTCGCTTGAGCTCGGCGTCCAGAAATCCGACGTCGAAGGCGGCGTTGTGGATGACCAGTTCGGCACCCTCGATGAACTCAAGGAATTCCAGCGCAACCTGCGCAAACAGCGGCTTGTCGGCGAGGAACTCCTCGGTCAGTCCGGTCACCGCCTGGGCGCCAGCGTCGATACCGCGCTCGGGATTGAGGTAGCGGTGGAACTCGCGCCCGCTGCGGCGGCGCTCGCACAGCTCGACGCAACCGATCTCGATCACGCGGTGGCCGCGGTTCGGGTCGAGTCCGGTGGTTTCGGTATCCAGAACGATTTGGCGCATACAGAAGACGGAAAATAGAAGACAGAAACCGGAAGTGTAGCCCGGATGAAGCGTAGCGCAGGCGCTCTTCAACAGCGAAGCTGGTCATCCGGCATGGGTGAATCGTCAAAACACCCAACGCAAAGACGCAAAGACGCCAGGCCGCAAAGAAGTACCAGAAAGATCCTTTGCGCCTTCGCGTCCTGGCGTCTTTGCGTTAAGTCTGGTGGCCTCCGATGACCGGCTCTCAACAGCGGAGCTGGTCAATCCGACACGAGTGAATCGTCGAAACACTCAATGCAAAGACGCCGGGACGCAAGGGCGCGAAGAAGTACCAGAAGGATCCTTTGCGTCTTCGCGTCTCTGCGTCTTTGCGTTAATTTGAAGCCATGGTTGACGCGCTCTCAACGGCGGAGCCGCTGAAGCGCTGTCCAACAGCGAAGCTGGTCATCCAGGGATTCAACTGCATCGACCGAACATCCCGGTGGATATTCCGGTCATGGGAAGCCACGGTTCCGGCGCATGGGAAGCCAGCATTCCGGGCCATGGGAAGCCAGTGCTGTGGGGTTGGTTGAGGTGGGGGATGTAGTTTAGGGTCTTGGGTGGGATTTGTCCTCGTTGTTGTGGTCTGGCTGGGCGGTTTTGCGCATGGAATCGCCCGAGAGTTCGACTCGTTCGGCGTTGTGGACGAGGCGATCGAGGATGGCGTCGGCAAGGGTGGGGTCTTGGAACTGGCCGTGCCAGAGTTTGATGGGAAATTGGCTGGTGACGAGGATGCTGCCGCGCTGCTGTCGATCTTCGAGGAGTTCGAGCAGCAGCGGTTGATGGCTGGGGTTCATGGGTACGAGGCCGAAGTCGTCGAGGATGATCAGATCGATGCGGGCGAGGGTTTTGAGCCAGTGACTGATGCGTCCCTGGGCCTGCAGGGTGGCGAGTTCTTCGCCGAGGCGCGGGAGTCGTAGATAGCGCACGGATTTTTTCTGATCGATGACCGCTTTGGCGAGTGCGCAGGCGAGATAGCTCTTGCCGATGCCGGTCGGGCCGACGAGCAGCAGGTGCTGGTGTTGTTTGAACCAGTTGAGGGAGATGAGCTGCTGCCAGCGGGTCTTGCCGAGGCTGCGTGGGGTGCGCAGATCGACGTCAGCGGGATGCGCGCTTTGACCGAGCTTGGCGAGTTTGATGCGTCGCGATTGGGCAAGGCTGTCGCGATGAAGACATTCGGCGTCGAGCAAGACGGCGAGCGCGTCGATGGCCTGGTCGTTGCAGGACAATCGTTGCATGGCGTCAGCGGCGCCGCGCAGGCCGAGACGGACGAGTTGTTGTTGCAGCGGTTCATGCAGCATGGGTGGTCTCCGTGTCGTAGTAGTCGCCGCCGCGCACATGTTCGTGCGTGGTGATCGGCAGCGCGAGTGCCGGCGGCACTTGCACTCGATCAGCAAGCAGCAGGCGACAGATATGGCCGTAGCCGATGGCATTGAGTGCTAGGGCACGTGCGCAGGCCGCTTCAAGCGCTGCGCTATCGTGGTCGCGACGCAAGCCGAGTACGCCTTGTGCGCTGCGGATGGCCTGTTCCGGATGCCGACGCTTGACGAACAGCGCATTGATGAAGGCGACCGTTGCCGGACCGATGGCGTGCGCACGTTGCATGATCTTGGGATCATGGAAGGCGCGGTGGTGCGCCGGCATATGCGCAGCATCGGTGACGAAGCGCTGCGTGATCGGCATGCGTCGATGCAAGGCAATGCGCGTGTCCAGGTGCAGCACTTCGACATGGTCGCGCGTGAGCCGTACCTCGACCGTTTGCCCGGCATGTTGATACGGCACGCTGTAGTACTGCCGATACACATCGACGTGATAGTCGCGGGCGATCTTGCGTGCCAAATAGCTCGGCAACTCGAAGCGGTTCGTGGGCAGCGGCGACAGCTGTGGTTGTTCTTGAGCCAGCAGACTTTGTCGCGAGCCAACGCGCTTCTGGAACGGCGCCGCATTGAGCGCGATCAAGGCTTCGCTCAACCATGCATTCAAGGCATCGAGTGATGCGAACACCCGATCGCGCATGGTCGCCAGGATGCGCATGGTGACCACCTTCACTGCGCCTTCGACCGCTGCCTTGTCCTTGGGTTTGCGTACCCGCGCCGGCACGATGGTAATGCCGTAGTGACGGGCGAAGTCGTAGTAGCCTGAGGTCAGCTTCGGCTCGAATCGGTCCGCCTTGGCGACCAGCGCCTTGGGGTTGTCCGGCACCCCGATCTTGGGCACCCCGCCAAACGCCACGAACGCCCGATGCTGCCCATCCAGCCAACTTGCCGCAGTCTGATCGGCGTAGGCATGCGCGAAGATCGCGTTGGAATAGCCCAGCGCCGCAACGAAGATCTGCGCCGCGCGTTCAACCTCAGCATCGCGATAGCGCAGCGTCGGCCCCGCAAAGTCGAAGTAGGCCTTCTCGCCCGGCACATGATCGTTGCGATAGGCAAGATCCCGGTCCGCCGAATACGCAGACAGTTCATCGCAGAACACGCTGTAACCGATGCCGTCTTCATGCTGATCGCGGTACTCGCTCCACAACAATCGTCGCGTCACCCCTTTG
>JBGSID010000192.1:0-1911 GCA_041751895.1 Lysobacteraceae bacterium
CTGCGCCATCGTCGCCAGCACCGACAGCGTCGGCACCACGAACGCCTTGTGTTGTTTTGCGGCTGCGATGAACGCGGCGTCGCCGGGTTCGCCGAAGATGTGCACGAGGCCATCGGCACCCGCATCGATAGCGGCCTTGCCATCGCGCAGGCGCGAGACATGCACCACTGCGAGCTTGTTCGCGTTGTGCGCAGCGGCGATGGCGGATTTCACCTGCGCTTCGGTGATCGTCGGGATGCGATTCGTCGCGCTGTACGCACTCATGTCTTCGATGATGAGTTTGATGTAGTCGGAACCTTCCGCCACGCGCGCCGTGACGAATGCCGCTGGATCGCCATCGGCAGCGAGCGTCGGCACTTTCATGCCGTACTGGGTGCCGTGACCACCGGGCGCGGTAACCGCAGCGCCCGCGCTCCACAGATCGGCTTCATCGGTGCGCGCCAGCGATTCGCGTTTGGTCTTCAGCGCGGGCAGACGGTTCCAGTCGCCGAGCATGTCGAGTTCGGTGGTCACGCCGAAACGCAGCGCGTCGCGGGCGGCATCGCCCCAACTGTGGGTGTGCGCGTCGATCAAACCGGGCAGCAAGGTCTTGCCGCTGCCGTCGACGGTGGGAACGTTCTTCGGCGCATCGAATTTCGTGCCTATGGCAGCGATGCGTCCGTCGATCACCAGCACATCGGTGTTCGGCAGCACCTGCTGGCCGTCGAACACGCGGACGTTGTGGATCAGGACATCGTTGTCGGGATCGCTGTCGCGGGCGGGTGTCGTGGCGTGCGACTTGCTGGAGACCGATGCGGTGACTGCAATGACGATGGCGATCGCAAAGCTGATGCCGGAACGGCGGTGTGTGCAGAATTTCATGGTGCGACTCCTCGGGAGATGCGGGGTGGAAAGGCTTTGGAGGGACAAGACGGCCCCGTACCGCCGATGTGACACATCGGCAGAAGATTGTTCGAAACCAAGTCGTGGGGCGGGTCCTGGCCGGCCGTTTTCGGTCGCGGTCATCCCCGCGAAGGCGGGGATCCATGCCGTTGGGCGTTCAGCGTCGACCGCAAGTGGCTTCAGGATTCAGGGCATGGATCCCCGCCTTCGCGGGGATGACGAGCGCGCGGATGACAAGCTGCACCAGCGAGCGCGTCGCACACGAGTCGTTCGAACGGGCATTGGATTCATAGCCACCCCTTCTGTCGGGCGAGGCGGTAGGCCTCGATGCGGTTGCCGACGCCAAGTTTGCCGATGGCTTCGGACAGGTAGTTGCGCACGGTGCCATGCGACAGGTTGAGCTGGGTGGCGATCTCGCCCGCCCACTGGCCTTCGCCGGCGAGTCGCAGCACTTGGCGTTCGCGGTCGTTAAGCGGGTCGGCCTCAGACCACGCTTCGAGCGCCAGTTGTGGGTCGATGGCACGGCCGCCGCGATGGACCTTTCGCAGCGCTTCGGCCAGATCTTCGGCCGGCGCGTCCTTCAACAGATAGCCCGACACACCGGCATCCAGCGCGCGACGCAGGAAGCCGGCGCGGGCGAAGGTGGTCACGATCACCACTTTCGTCGGCAGGGCGTGCCGCTGGATGCGCTGCGCGAGTTCCAGGCCGCTGAGGCCGGGCATTTCGATGTCGGTGACCAGCAGATCGGGCTTGAGCCGCTGCAGCTCGCGCCAGGCGGCCTCGCCGTCGGCGGCAGCACCCAGCACTTCGATGTCGGTTTCCAGCGACAACAATGCGGTCAATGCACCGCGCACCATGGCCTGATCTTCGGCCAACAGAATGCGGATCATGCGCGCACCTCATCGATCATCGCCGCAGCGGGCGCGTCGTCGTGCTCCAGCTGCGCGGCAAGCGGCACCCGCGCTTCGATGCGCGTGCCTTCGCCTTTGCGCGAGTCGATGCGCAGCCGTCCACCGAGCGACTCGATCC
>JBGSID010000193.1:0-9175 GCA_041751895.1 Lysobacteraceae bacterium
TTGCCGTCGCGGCATCGACCAGCCCCGGGGCCAGGGCCTGCCCACCGATGCGCGTGGCGCGTGGCGCACGGACATTCGGCAAGCGCTTGTCGCCGTGGTGCGTGATGTCCACCGGCAACAGTCCCGCCGCGCACTCCTGTATCAGTCGCGTCCTGTCCGGCGCGACCAGACCGGTTTCGAGCACCGCCCAGGCTGCCCCGACGCTTGGATGTCCGGCGAAAGGCAGTTCCTGACGTGGCGTGAAGATGCGCACGCGGTAGTCCGCCTCCGGTGTTGTCGGCGGCAGCAGGAAAATGGTCTCGGACAGATTGGTCCATGCGGCAAAAGCCCGCATCTTTGCAGGATCGAAGCGCTCGCCTTCGATCACGGCGCCCAGCGGATTGCCCGCGCCGGGGCGGTCGGCGAAGACATCCATTTGCAGATAGCGAAGCGGCATCATGCGGGTGGCTCGGCTGGCTTAGAATGTTGCGTTCAGGCGGCGCCAGACGCGCGGCCAGTCTACCCGACCCCCAACTCCCCATGCCCGACATGCTCTCTGCCGATTCCGGCGCAAACCACGCCTGGATCGTGCTCAAATTCGGCGGCACTTCCGTGTCGCGCCGCCACCGCTGGGACACCATCGGCCGTTTGGCGAAACAGCGTGCCGATGACGCCGATGCGCGCGTGCTCGTGGTGGTGTCGGCGCTGTCCGGCGTCACCAATGAACTGCAGGCGATCGCGGATGGTCGCGAGATCGATGCCCGGATCGAGGCGCTGATCGAGCGTCACCGCCTGTTCTGCGTCGAGCTGGGGCTCGATCCCGATCTCGTGCTCGCGACGCGCCTGGAAGCACTGCGAGCAATCGGAAGCGATCCGCGCGCACTGTCGCGACCGATCGAGTGGCAGGCGGAAGTGCTCGCGCAGGGTGAGTTGCTGTCGTCGACCCTCGGTGCCGCTTATCTGCGTGCGCAGGGCCTCGACTTCGGCTGGTGCGATGCGCGTGACTGGTTGTCGGCGGTCTCGTTGCCGAACGCCAGCGCGTGGGCGCAGCGCCTGTCGGTGAACTGCAGATATCGCGACGAGCCGGGATTCCCCCAGCGTTTTGCCGCGCAGCCGACGCAGATGCTGATCTCGCAGGGTTTCATCGCCCGCCACGACGACGGCGAAACCGCCATTCTCGGTCGCGGTGGCTCCGACACGTCCGCAGCATACTTTGGCGCCTTGCTCAAGGCGCAGCGGGTGGAAATCTGGACCGACGTGCCCGGCATGTTCAGCGCCAATCCGCGCGAAGTCCCCGATGCGCGCTTGCTGGCGCGGCTGGATTACGCGGAAGCGCAGGAAATCGCCACAACAGGCGCGAAAGTGCTGCATCCGCGTTCGATCGCACCCTGCCGGGACAGCGGCGTGCCAATGGTGATTCTCGACACCGAACGCCCTGAGCTGTCTGGCACCCGCATCGACGGCGGTGCCGCGACCGTACCGGGCGTGAAGGCGATCAGCCGTCGCAACGGCATCGTGCTGGTGTCGATGGAAAGCATGGGCATGTGGCAGCAGGTCGGTTTCCTGGCCGACGTGTTCGAGCGCTTCAAACGCCACGGACTGTCGATCGATCTGATCGGTTCGTCGGAAACCAACGTCACCGTCTCGCTCGATCCCAGCGAGAATCTGGTCAGCAGCGATGTGCTCGCCGAGCTGTCGGGTGATCTCGCCGAAATCTGCCGGGTGAAAGTGATCGCGCCGTGCGCGGCGATCACCCTGGTCGGTCGCGGCATGCGCTCGCTGTTGCATCGGCTTTCGGATGTCTGGGCCACCTTTGGCCGCGAACGCGTGCACCTGATTTCGCAGTCGTCGAACGATCTGAACCTCACCTTCGTCATCGACGAGGCCGACGCCGACGGATTGTTGAACGAATTGCACGGCGAATTGATCCGCAGCGGCGCCATGCCGGTGCAGGAGCACGCGGTCTTCGGGCCGAGCTGGGATGAAATCGCCCATGGCAAACCCCAGCGGGAGACGCCCTGGTGGCGCGCGCAGGCCGGCGATCTTGTCGTCCGCGCTGCGGCGGGGACACCGCGATATGTCTATCACCTGCCGACCTTGCGCGAACGCGCGCAGGTGTTGCGCGAGACCGCCGCGATCGATCATCGGTTCTATGCGCTGAAAGCCAATCCACACCCCGCCATCCTGCGGGCGCTGGAAGCGGAAGGCTTCGGCTTCGAATGCGTGTCGCTGGGCGAGGTCGAACACGTCCTCGCGACCCTTCCCGGGCTGGATCCATCGCGCGTGCTGTTCACGCCGAGTTTCGCGCCGCGTGCTGAATACGCCGCCGCTTTCGCGCATGGCATCCATGTCACCGTCGACAATGTCGAAGCGCTGCAGCGGTGGCCCGAGATTTTTCGCGGTCGTGCATTCTGGTTGCGGCTGGACCTCGGGCGCGGTGATGGTCATCACGCCAAAGTCCGCACCGGTGGCGCAGACGCCAAGTTCGGTCTGCCGGTGGCGAAACTCCACGCATTTCTCGATGAAGCGCGCCGGCTCGACGCGAAGATCGTCGCGCTCCACGCGCATCTCGGCAGCGGCATCGACAACCCCGGACATTGGCGCGAGGTCTATGCCGATCTGGCCAGCATCGCCGACCAGATCGGCACGGTCGACACGCTCGATATCGGCGGTGGGCTGCCGGTGCCGTACACGCCGAACGCACGGATCTTCGACATCGCCGCATGGCGCGCGGGCCTTGATGACATCAAGGCCGCCTATCCGCGCTTCCGGCTTGCCGTGGAGCCAGGGCGATATCTGGTCGCAGAGGCGGGCGTGCTCTTGCTGCATGTGACCCAGGTGGTCGAAAAAGACGGCTTGCGTCGCGTTGGTGCGGACGGGGGCATGAATGCACTGATGCGCCCGGCGATGTACGACGCGTATCACGGCATCCACAATCTTTCCCGCATCGACGATGCGCTCACGGCGGCTTTCGATGTCGTCGGCCCGATCTGCGAATCCAGCGATGTGTTCGGCCGTTCGCGCATGCTCCCGCAAGCGACGGGCGAGGGCGATGTGTTGCTGATCGCCGATGCCGGCGCTTATGGCATGTCGATGGCCAATACCTACAACCTGCGGGCGATGCCGGCAGAGGAAATCATCGATGTCTGATCTGTCCGCAGTTGCTTTCCATTTCGATCGCGACGCGATTCGCGCCTTCCGTTTCGTCCGTGCCAGCTTCGATGCGCAGACCGGCGTCGCGCAGTTGGTGTATGCCTTCGACGAAGGTCCGGAGTTGATCGAAACGGTGACCGTGCCCGGCGCGCCGTTCCTGCTGGACGATGCGCGAGCCACCGCCGCAGAACAGGCGCTGCGGCTGCTGCATTTGATTGCTGGGGTGAGCTACTACAAGGCGGCCGTGCCGCCAACGATCGCCATCGACAGTGATGCGATCGATGCCGACACCGCTGCGTTGCTGGAAACCATTTACCTCAACGGCCTCGGCGAGTTCGCGTATCGCAATGGTCTGAACCTGCACGGCAAGATCACATTTCCAACAGGAGCGGCGCGAGCCGCGAAAGCGCTGCCGGCTCCCGTTTTGGGCCTGCGCGAACACGCGCTGGTCGCCATCGGTGGCGGCAAGGATTCGCTGGTGAGCATCGAGGCACTGCGCGGCATCGGCGTCGAACAAACGGTGACCTGGATCGGCGGTTCGCAGCTGATCAAGGCATGCGCCGAACGCACCGGCTTGCCGACGCTGAGCATCGGTCGTCAGCTCGCGCCGGAGCTGTTCGAGTACAACCGTCAGGGCGCGTGGAACGGACACATCCCGGTGACGGCGGTCAACTCGGCGATCCTGGTGTTCGCAGCGGTGCTGCTGGACGCAGATCAGGTGGTGTTCTCGAACGAACGCTCGGCCAGCTACGGCAGCATGATCGAGGGAACGGGTGAGGTGAATCACCAGTGGTCGAAGGGTTGGGCATTCGAGCAGGCCTTCGCCGACCACGTACAGCGCCATGTCGCCGCAGATCTGAACTACTACTCGCTGCTGCGCCCGCTCAGTGAATTGGCGGTCGCCCGTCAGTTCGCGAAGACCGACCGCTACGACGCCCACTTCTCAAGCTGCAACCGCAACTTCCATATCCTCGGCGAGCGCCCGGTGAATCGCTGGTGCGGCGTGTGTCCGAAATGCCATTTCGTCTTCCTTGCGCTGGCGCCGTTCATGACCAAGCCACGGCTGGTCGGCATTTTCGGCCGTAATCTGCTCGATGACGCCTCGCAGATCGGCGGTTACGACGCGCTGCTCGAATATCAGGATCACAAGCCGTTCGAGTGTGTGGGCGAGGGCAGGGAGTCGCGCGCGGCGATGACCGCGCTGAGCGAGCGCCCGGAATGGCGCGAGGACGAGATCGTCGAACGCTTCGCCCGCGAGATCCGTCCGCAGTTGGATACGTCTGAACTCGACATCGCGCAGTTGCTGGTGCTGGACGACGAACATCGCGTTCCAGTCGCGATCTGGGAACGACTGCGTGCACAACTTGCCAATTGACATCAATCAGCTGTCGGGCCGGCACGTCGCGCTCTGGGGCTGGGGCCGCGAAGGCCGTGCGGCGTATCGCGTACTGCGTCGTCGTCTGCCGCAGCTGGCGCTGACGCTGCTGTGCTCGGGAGAGGAAGTCGATGAGACACGCGCGCTTGACGATGCGCTGTTGACGGTCGACACCGAAGTTTCTGCCGAGCGTTTGTCCGCGTTCGATGTCGTCATCAAGTCGCCGGGCATCAGCCCCTACAAGCCTGAAGCGCTGGCCGCCGCCGAGCGCGGCACGGTCTTCATTGGCGGCACCGCGCTGTGGTTCGCCGAACATCCCGAGGCGCGCACGATCTGCGTAACCGGGACCAAGGGCAAGAGCACGACCACGGCGCTGCTCGCGCATTTGCTGCGGGCGGGCGGTCATCGCACTGCGCTCTGCGGCAATATCGGGATGCCGTTGCTGGAACTGCTGGAGGTCGGATTACCCAATTCCGACCTTTCCGATGCCGAGCCGCCGCCGGAATTCTGGGTGATCGAGTTGTCGAGCTACCAGACCCGCGATGTCGCTGCGTCCGGCGTACGTCCGCACATCGCCGTTGCGACCAATATTTTCCCGGAACATCTCGACTGGCACGGCAGCGAGGTGCGTTACATCGAAGACAAGCTTGCGCTGTTCACCGAGGCGAGGCCGCACACTGCGATCCTCAATGGCAACGATCGCAGGCTCGCGGCGCTCGTGCTGCCCGACAGTGATGTGCGCCATGTCGGCGTGGAAGGCGGCTGGCATCTGCGCGGCGATGTGGTCTATCGCGGAGAACGCGCGATCTTCGATACCAGCGATCTGCCGTTGCCCGGGCAACACAATCGAAGCAACCTCTGCGCCGTGCTGGCCGCGATCGAGGCACTCGGTCTCGACGCGGAAGCGCTTGCGCCGCACGCGGCCAGTTTTCAGCCGCTGCCGCATCGCCTGCAGACCCTCGGGCTGCGCGACGGTATCACCTGGGTGAACGACTCGATCAGCACCACGCCGCATGCGACGCTGGCCGCCTTGGCGTGTTTTCGCGGGCATCGGGTCGCCTTGCTGGCCGGTGGCCATGACCGTGGCATCGACTGGCATGACTTCGCCGACATGATGCGGACGCAGGCACCCACGGCCATCATCACGCTTGGACAGAACGGCCCAAAGATCCACGCGCTGCTCGAACCGGTGGCCGCGGCGGCGGGCTTCATGCTTGCTCAAGCGGGTGATCTCAGCGATGCCGTCGCCCGGGCGCGTGCACTGTTGGGTGGGCAGGGCGTGATCCTGCTGTCGCCCGGCGCGCCCAGCTTCGGCAGCTATCGCGACTACACCGAACGCGGGCGACATTTCGCCGCGTTGGCCGGATTCGACCCCGAGACGATCTCTGCGATTCCGGGCCTCGGTATCCGTTGACGCTGAATTTGCGTTCCCCATCTTTTTCCAGCTTCACCGCGATGGTGGAGCACGTACCAAGGAGCCACCCATGCACGATCCACTGCTCGAATACATCATTGCGATGGCCGAAGAAGACCCGCCGATCGAAACGGAAATCACCCTCGTCGTGGGTGGTGCGCTGATCACCGGGCATGTCGTGTCTGAGGAGGCGTACATGGCCCATCATCCGTTGACGTCTCTGTACTTCCAATTGCTGTCCGACGATGACGAGGAATCCGGCAACGACGAGTCCGAAGCTGAAGAAGAGGCAGCCGAAGAGGAGGATGAGGAACAAGACGATTGCGACGACGAGGCCGCTTTCGTTCATCTGCGCGATGCCCGCTGCTATTCCCCGGGACAGCCCGCAGGCGGCACAGCCCGAGTCTATCGCATCGCGATTGGCAACGTTTCCGGTTTCACGCTGGCGGGATGAGCTCGACGCGAGTGCGCCTTGAAGGCACATTGCGACCAGCGGCTGAAGCCGGCGTCACATTCCGGGAGATCTTCGTGAACGCCACGAACCGGCCGATGGATGTCACGGCGACTGTCGTGGTTTTGGGATAGTCTGTGGCGCCCCCCACCTGCGTTCTTGAGGAGTGAGATCATGCGTTCGACCAGCATGCGTTCGATGAAATGGATGGGCGTCTTCGCCCTGCTGTGCTTTCTGGTGGTGTCGCTGCCCGCATCTGCAGCCATGCAGGCCAAAGCGGTCGAGTGGAAGCAAGGCAAACAGCGTTTCAGCGGTTATCTCGTCTACAACGATTCGACCAGCGTCAAACGCCCCGGCCTGATGATGGTGCCGGACTGGAAAGGCGTGACCCCGGCATCGGTCGAAAAGGCGAAGCTGATCGCCAACGCCGGTTACGTGGTGCTGGTCGCCGACGTTTATGGCAAGGGGATTCGCCCGAAGGACGACAAGGCCGCCGCTGCCCTCGTCGGAAAGATGTATCAGGATCTGCCGACACTGCGCAGTCGTGCCGCTATCGCACTGGACTTCCTGCGCGAACAGGCCGCGAATGCACCGATCGATACTGCGCGTATCGGTGCCTTCGGCTTCTGTTTCGGCGGCAAGACGGTACTCGAACTTGCCCGCAGCGGTGCTGACATTGCCGGTGTGGTCAGTTTCCATGGCGGCCTCGACACCACGATGCCGGCGGATGGTGGCACGCTCAAGACCAGCCTGTTGGTCCTCAATGGCGCCGATGACAGCTATGTCCCGGCGGAGCAGATCCAGACGTTCCAGAAGGAAATGAACGCCGCTGGCGCGGACTGGCAGTTCGTTAACTTCAGCGGCGCGGTGCATTGCTTCGCGCTTGAATCAGCGAAGAGCCCGCCCGGTTGCGTCTACAACGAACGTGCGGCCAAACGCGCCACGACGATGATGAACCAGTTCTTCTACGAGCGTTTCGGTAACTGAGTGTCTGCGGCGGCGATCGCTCCGGCGATCGCCGCACGCGCCTGCGGGCTGTTGCGCCAACAGGTAGCACCAAGCATTGCCGCCACTTGCCGCACCACATGATCCACATCGGTGCGCGCCAAGACTTCCAGTGAGTCGAAGCCGATCTGCTCCAGACGGTCGACCACGGTAGGTCCGACGCCTTTCACGGCCAGCAGCACCACACGTTCATCGGCGGAAAAGCTCACACAAGCCCCGTCGTGTCAGTGGTCGCGCCGGACCGCGTAACGCGCGAGCCCGCGCAGTGCGGCAACGGCATCGTTGTCCGCTAACCCTTCCAGTGCGCGTTCGGCGGCATCTGCGTAATCTTCGGCCCGCTGGCGACTGTAGGTGAGGCCGCCGGTCGTTTCGATCGCGGCCAGGACTTCGGGCATGGCATCGACATCGCCATTCTCGACGATGGCGCACAGTCGTTCGCGCACGGTCGGCTCGGAGTGCTGGATCGCATGGATCAGCGGTAGCGTCGCTTTGCCTTCGGCCAGGTCATCGCCCAGATGCTTGCCCAGCGCGGTTTCGTCCGCGCTGTAGTCGAGCACGTCATCGGCGATCTGGAAGGCGTAACCGAGGGCCATGCCGTAGTCGTGCATCCGTTGCTGCAGTGCATCGTCGGCGCCGGCGAGCAGGGCTCCGATCCGGGTTGCAGCCGCGAACAACACCGCAGTCTTGCGTTCGATGACCTTGAGATAGGCCGGTTCGTCGGTGTCCGGGTTGCGGATGTGCAGTAACTGCAGCACTTCGCCTTCGGCGATGGCGTTGGTGGTGTCGGCAAGGATCTTCATCACCGGCATGCGTTCCAGCTCCACCATCAGCTGGAAGCTGCGCGAGTACAGGAAATCGCCGACGAGCACGCTCGGCGCGTTGCCGAACAGCGCGTTGGCGGTCTTGCGGCCCCGGCGCAGGTCGGATTCGTCGACGACATCATCGTGGAGCAGAGTGGCGGTATGGATGAATTCGATCACTGCCGCCAACTGGTGGGCATCGGGGCCGCCATGGCCAAGGGCTCGGGCCGCGAGCAACAGCAGCATCGGGCGCAAGCGCTTCCCGCCTGCGGCGATGATGTGTTCCGCGACCTGATTGACCAGCGCGACGTCGGAGCTGAGGCGCCGACGGATCAGGGCGTCGACCGCAGCCATGTCGGGGGCTGCCAGCGCCTGAATGGCGGGCAGGTCGAGGGAAACAGGCGCCGAAGTCACTTCCATGGGGGATCCAGACAGGTCAGGCCGACATTATAAGAGGCTCTGGCCCTGTCGATTCGGAAAGTCCCTACCCCGGGATGGGGTGGTGCCTGATTCCGGGGGAGGGGCGGTTATAATCCAATGTTCGTCGCCACTACCGGCGACTCAGCAGGAACTGTTCATGGCACGCGGTATCAACAAGGTGATCCTGGTCGGCAACCTCGGCGACGATCCCGAAACCAAATACACCCAGGGTGGCATGGCCATCACCAAGGCCAGTCTGGCGACTTCCAGTGTCCGCAAGGACAAGGAAGGCAACAGCCAGGAACGCACCGAATGGCACCGTGTGACCTTCTTCGGCAAGTTGGGCGAGATCGCCGGCGAATACCTGAAGAAAGGGTCGCAGGTCTATGTCGAAGGCTCGATCCGTTACGACAAATACACGGGGCAGGATGGCGTCGAAAAATACTTCACTGAAATCATCGCAGACCAGATGCAGATGCTCGGCGGTCGTGCCGAGGGCGGCGGCGGTGGCGAAAGGCCATCACGCGCTCCGCGCGAGAGTGGCGGCGGCAGCTACGGTGGCGGTGGTCAGCGCAGCG
>JBGSID010000194.1:0-6181 GCA_041751895.1 Lysobacteraceae bacterium
GGCCGAACTGCTCTCGAATCTGCCCATCACCGGCCGTGGTTCCGATCGCGATATCCGGCATCTGGAGCTCTCGCTGGAAGGCGCGGGCCTCGACTACGAACCCGGCGATGCGCTCGGCGTGTGGATCGAGAATCCGCCGGCACTGGTGCAGGCGGTGCTCGAAACGCTCGAGCTCGACGGCGACAGCACCGTCACGCAAGGTAGCGAGACACTGCCATTGCACGACTGGCTGGGCCGCAAACGCGAACTGACCCGCCTGAGCCGCCCGTTCATCGCCACCCACGCCGCGCATGCCGGCAGCGACGCGCTGAACCGCCTGCTCGGCCCGGACCAGCGCGATGGACTGACTACGCTCATGGCGCAGTCGCAGATCATCGACCTGCTGCACGACCACCCCGGCACGTGGACTGCCGAAGCGCTGGTCGAAGCCCTGCGCCCGCTGCAGCCACGGCTGTATTCCATCGCCTCCAGCCGCAAGGCCGTCGGCGAGGAAGCACACCTCACCGTCGCCCATGTCGAGTACCTGCACAGCAGCCGGCACGGCGACGCGCAGCGCTGGGGCGCGGCCTCGCATTTCCTCGCCACGCGCGAGGAAGGCGCTTCGCTGCCGGTGTTCATCGAACGCAACGAACGCTTCCGCCTGCCGGCCGACGCCTCGCGCGACGTGATCATGATCGGCCCCGGCACCGGCGTCGCCCCGTTCCGTGGCTTCGTGCAGGAACGTGCAGCGACGCGTTTGGTAACAACAGGCGCCGCCGGCCGCAACTGGCTGCTGTTCGGCAATCCGCATGCCCGCTACGACTTCCTGTATCAGCTCGAATGGCAGGACGCACTGAAGCGCGGCGAACTGCACCGCCTTGATCTCGCGTTCTCCCGCGACCAGGCCCACAAGGTCTACGTGCAGCACAAGCTGTGCGAACACGGCCGCGCGCTCTACGACTGGCTGGAAGGCGGCGCGCATCTGTATGTCTGCGGCGATGCGACGCGCATGGCGAAAGACGTGCATGCCGCGCTGCTCGATGTGATCGCCGAACATGGCGGCAAGTCGGCCGAAGACGCCTCCGACTATCTGAATTCGCTGCAGTCTGCCGGCCGCTACGCACGGGACGTGTACTGAGATGAGCGCGCATTCAGTCGAAGACATCAAACAGCAGAGCGGCCGCCTGCGCGGCACGCTGCAGCAGTCGTTGGCCGATCAGATCACCGGCGCGTTGGCCGAATCCGACCAGACCCTGATCAAGTATCACGGCAGCTACCAGCAGGACGACCGCGACGTGCGCGACGAGCGCCGCCGCCAGAAGCTGGAGCCCGACTTCTCGTTCATGATCCGCACCCGCACCCCGGGCGGCGTGATCACGCCGACGCAATGGCTGCAGCTCGACAGCATCGCCACCACCTACGCCGAACGCGGCCTGCGCATCACCACGCGCCAGGCGTTCCAGTTCCACGGCGTGATCAAGGGCGAACTGAAATCGACGATGCAGGCGATCAACGCCGCATTGATCGACACCCTCGCCGCCTGCGGTGACGTCAACCGCAATATCGCGGTCGCCTCGAATCCGTATCTGTCGCAGGTGCACAGCACCGTGCAGGCGCAGGCCGAAGCGGTCTCGAAACATCTGCTGCCGAACAGCCGCGCCTATTACGAAATCTGGCTGGACGAGGAAAAAGTCGCCGGCAGCGGCGAGGAAGAGGAACCGATCTACGGGGCGACCTACCTGCCGCGCAAGTTCAAGATCGCGTTCGCGGTCCCGCCGAGCAACGATGTCGACGTATTCGCGCAGGATCTGGGTTTCATCGCCATCGTCGGCGATGACGGCAGCCTGCTCGGCTACAACGTCAGCATCGGTGGCGGCATGGGCGCCACTCACGGTGATGCCGAAACCTATCCGCGCATCGCCGATGTGATCGGTTTCATTACGCCGGATCAGGTCATCGCGGTCGCCGAAGCCGTGGTGACCACGCAACGCGACTGGGGCAATCGCGCCGTACGCAAGCGCGCGCGCCTGAAGTACACCATCGACGATCACGGCCTGGCCCCGTTCGCTGCGGAAGTCGCACGCCGTGCCGGCATCACCTTCGCCGAGGCGCACGCATTCGCGTTTGCGCACAACGCTGACGAATTCGGCTGGCATCAAGGCGATGACGGCCGCTGGCACCTGACCCTGCGGATCATCGCCGGACGGATCTGGGACCGCGACGGTGTCCGCCACCTCACCGGCCTGCGCGAGATCGCGCGCCTGCTGGAGGCTGCCGGCGGCACGTCGGAATTCCGCCTCACCGCCAACCAGAACATGCTGATCGCCAATCTCGACGACGGTCAGCGCCAACGCATCGATGCGCTCGTCCGCGAGTACGCGCTCGACACGCATCGCGAAGCATCGCCGCTGCGCAAGGCCGCACTGGCCTGCGTCGCATTGCCGACCTGTGGCCTGGCCATGGCCGAAGCCGAGCGCTATCTCTCCGATTTCGTCGATCGCCTCGAAACGGTGATGGCGAAACACGGCCTCGACGGTGCCGACCTGCACCTGCGCATCAGCGGCTGTCCGAACGGTTGTTCACGCCCGTATCTGGCCGAAATCGCACTCGTCGGCAAAGCACCCGGCCGCTACAACCTGATGCTCGGTGCGGACCATCGTGGCCAGCGTCTCAATACGCTGTATCGCGAAAACATCGACGAAACCGCCATTCTCGACACCCTCGACCCGCTGTTCGGGCAATACGCCGCAGAACGCACCGAAGCCGAACGCTTCGGCGACTTTCTGGTGCGCAAGAACATCGTGCTGGTCGACAGCAAAGACAGCAAGGCGCTGCCAATGGAGTTGATCGCATGAGCCTCCCCGACCCGATCACCGCTGCGGAATCGCCGCAGGCGCTCGCCGAACTCAACCGTTGGCTGGCCACGAAAACCGCACCGGAACGCGTCGAATGGGCGGTCGAACATCTCGCCGGCCATCACGCCCTGTCGTCGAGCTTCGGCGCCCAGGCCGCGGTCGCGCTGCACATGACCACGCAGGCGAAACCGGATATTCCGGTGGTCCTGATCGACACCGGTTATCTGTTTCCAGAAACCTACCGCTTCGTCGATGACCTCAGCGAACGCCTGTCGCTCAACCTCAAGGTCTATCGCCCGCAAGTAGGCGTCGCCTGGATGGAAGCGCGCTATGGCCGCCTGTGGGAAAACGGCATCGAAGGCATCCAGCGCTACAACCAGTTGCGCAAGGTCGAACCGATGCAGCGCGCCCTGCGCGAGCTTGGCATCCGCACCTGGATCGCCGGCCTGCGTCGCAGCCAATCCAGCAGCCGCACCGAGATCGACTTTCTCGAACTGCGCGATGGTCGCTGGAAACTTCACCCCATCGCCGACTGGAACGATCACGATATCTGGCGCTACCTCGAAGCCCACGATCTGCCCTATCACCCGCTGTGGCATGAAGGCTACGTATCGATTGGCGATACCCACACCACCCGTCGCCTCGAAGCCGGCATGAGCGAAGAAGAGACGCGCTTTTTCGGTCTCAAGCGCGAATGCGGCCTGCACGAAGACTGGGCGGAGTTGGCGAAGACGGCGTAACACCGTCGAACACGCATCAAGGGTGCGCCGATGGCGCACCGTCACTCCTGGAATGCATGTTTCCGATGCGCCATGCGCGCACGCTGTTGTGCTTTGTTTCGCCGTTGAAGCATCTGCTCGGTATCGACAGAAGCATCACACACGAAGCGTTCGCTTTTTTTCCGTCATCCCCGCGAAGGCGGGGATCCATGCATTCCATGCGCACAGCGCAAGCCGCGAGTTGCCCGAGGAACGGGCATGGATCCCCGCCTTTGCGGGGATGACGGCACTTTTTTTCGCGGAGTTCTTACGTAAGGTCAGATCCATCGAGTCTTCCCGATGAAAACACGAAAGAACTCAGCTCGTGATCACCTGACTCAACTCCGCCCACGTCGGCGGCGCCGGCCAATCAGCGACCTGATTGCCCGCAAGGATCCGTCTCAGGTCGTGGCGATCCAGTTGCGGTGCCAGCGCGACCAACAGTTCCACGGTGTAATCACGCAGCACACGTTCACGGGGCAGAACCGCCCATGCAGTGCATTCTGGAATCGCATCCGGTGCCTGCAACGTGACCAGATCGGCATCGTGGATCGCGCTCATCGCCATTTCCGCCAAAAGGCCAACGCCGATGCCGGCGCGGACATACGTCTTGATCAGATCGGCATCGCGGGCGGTCATCGCCAGCTGCGGCTCAAGGCCACGGGTGGCGAATGCACGACGCAACGAGGAATCGGCGCGGATCGAGGATTCGTAACTGACCAGCGGCAGGCCGGCGAGATCGGCCAGGGTCGGCTGCGCGCCGGTCTGCGCGAGAGGGTGTGCGCGCGGCAACACCACGACGCGCCGCCAGCGGAACAACGGGATGGCGATACCGTCGACGGGCACATCGCCTGCGGTGCTGATCAGCGCCAGATCGGCCTCGCCACGGGCGAGCTGCGTCAGCACGTCGCTATCGGCGTTCGGCTGCAGATGAATGCTGAGCTGCGGGTAGGCCTGATGTACCTGCGCGATGACCGCCGGCAGCACGAAGCGCGCCTGGGTGTGGGTCGTGGCGATCAGCAGTTGGCCCTGGCCATCGCGGCGCTGATTTGCTGCGAAGGCACGAATGTTCGCCGCCTCGCTCAGCAGCTTTCGTGCGTGCGTGAGCACCTGCGTGCCCGCAGGCGTCAGCGCTTCCAAGCTGCGGCCCTTGCGGACGAACAGCAGGAAGCCGAGTTCGTCTTCCAGTTGCTTCAGCTGTTTCGACAGCCCCGGCTGGGTGGCGTGCACATGCTCTGCGGCCAAGGTGATGTTGAAACCGGCATCGGCGATGGCGACGAAATAGCGTAGCTGGACCAGGGTCATCTCGGTCGTTCCATAAAACGTAGGCTGTAGCGATCACGTGCCGCTGAAATCATGCACAACCGTAACAGGCTGAGCGCATGGCATCTTTTTATTCGGATCAAGCGATATGAATAACAGATAACGGTTTGGAATATACAACACGCAACATGCCAAAAAGGCATAAGGGAAAGCGGGCCAGTCATTTCCCGCGTGGTTGTGCCGGAACTACGTTTGACGGCCCTCATGACCGGTATTTCGGACCATGGCCCCGGATCAGCTGCAAGCAGACTCGCCGTCTTTGGCCGAACAGGCCCGGGACACCGTCCTCTGCGCCGAATCGGACGCCGTGCCCACGCTATTTCCGGCTTTCCTCGACCTCCATGGCCGACCGGTACTGGTCGTCGGCGGCGGCATCGTCGCGCGACGCAAGATCGCTGCACTGCTGCCGACAGGCGCCCTCGTCCGGGTCGGCGCGCCCGCACTGGCACCAGAAGTCGCCGAGTGGGTCGCGTCTGGGCAGATCGAGCACCTCGACGGCTGTTTCGAGCCGACATGGCTGGACGAAGTCTGGCTGGTGATCGCCGCCACCGACGATCCCGACACCAACCGCGCTGTCGCCGAGGCCGCACAAGCGCGTCGGATCTGGGCGAACGTCGTCGACGACGCCCCGTTATGCAGCTTCCAGGTGCCGGCGCGGATCGAGCGCGGCCCGCTGCAGATCGCGATTTCCAGCGGCGGCGGCGCACCGATGCTCGCCCGTCACCTGCGTGAACGCCTCGAAACCGAACTTGACGAGTCCTTGGGCACGCTCGGCAACCTGCTGGTCAGGCAGCGCCGACACATCCGTGCCCGGGTGCCCGACACCAGCACACGCCGCCGCTTCTTCGACGCCGTGCTACGCAGCGACATCCAAAGCCTGTTGCGTCGTGGCGAGACCGATGTGGCGGAACGCGCGCTGTCGACGTTGATCGACACCTATGCCGATGTCAGGCCCGAGGGTCGGGTCGCGCTGGTCGGCGCCGGCCCCGGCGATGCTGGCCTGCTCACCCTGCGCGGCCTGCGCCTGCTCAACGAGGCCGATGTGATCCTGCACGACCGCCTGGTGAGTGCGGAAGTGCTCGATCTCGCGCGCCGCGACGCCGAACGCATCGAAGTCGCCAAAGAAGCCGGGAAACACCATGTGCCGCAGGAACAGATCCATGCGCTGATGCTCGAACACGCCCGCGCCGGCAAGCGCGTGGTGCGGCTGAAAGGCGGCGACGGCTTCATCTTCGGCCGCGGCGGCGAAGAGCTCGAATTCCTGCG
>JBGSID010000195.1:0-9324 GCA_041751895.1 Lysobacteraceae bacterium
CTCGCGCTGCCGGCCGCCGCCATCGCTGCGGCCTGCGGAAGCCTGATTCCCGATCTGCCATGGCCATACGTGCTGGCCTCGCTGCTGCAATTGCTCGGCACCCTGTTGTTCGCGCAATGGTGGCTGATCGCTGCAGGCGCCACGGCCACCCTGCTCGCGCTGCAGCTGGCGGGGCGTATCGCCGCCATCGCCGGCGTGCTGCTGTGGGTGCACGATCCCGGCGATGGCCTGCTCGCTACTGCGGTGCAGTGTGGCGCCACGGCATTCTCGGGTCTGTTGTTCATCGCCGCAATCCTGCTGCCGCGCGTGCGCGAGTTCGCGACGCTCGATCGCCACGGTCATCGTGCCCTGGTGGCGCGTGCGACACCGGCCGTCGGCGCTGGCTTTCTTGCGTCGCTGTCCTCGTATGCGCCGCAGTTGCTGCTCGGTGCCTTCAGCGGCGCGCAGCAGGTCGGGCTGTACGCCGCAGCGGAAAAGCTCGTACGCGCGGTGGTGTTCGCGGTCGGCGCGGTGGATCAGTCCTTCGTCGCACCGATCGCACGCCGCCACAGCACCGATGCCGATGCGGCGGGACGTGCCTCGACCTGGGTGGTGTCCGCCGTATTCGCCGCGACCGCGATGCTGGGTCTGGTGCTCGCAGTCGTCGCACCGTGGCTGGTCCGGCTGTTGTTCGGTACGGATTTCGCCGACAGCGCGGCGGTGCTGGCCGTGCTGTGCGCGTGGTTGCCGTCGTACGCCAGCCGCCGCGCATTCGTCAATCTCAAATTCGCCGCGCAGTCGCGGATCGCCGATGTCGCGCGCAGCCAATACGCGGAAGCCGTGACGGCAACGGTATTCGTCGCTGTCGGCGCCTGGTCTGGCGCTGCCATTGGCGCCGCGATCGGTCTGCTCGCCGCCGAAGCCATCGCCTGGATGGTGCTGGTCGCGATCCGGCATGCCGCGACCCGAAATGTCGTCGCCGACCGTCGCCGTCATGCGCAGGAAAGTGGCGCGGAAGCCCTGCTGTCGTCTTCATTCAATCGCGCTACGCACGACACCGGCGCAGGCACCGAATCGACAGGCACCAAATCGACGCGCATCGCAGCAGTGGAGAACAGCCCATCATGACAAGAGCACTGCATCTGTGCGTGATCGCGTCCCTTTACGACCACCGCTGGCAAGGTGGTGCCGAGCGGCAGTTGGCACTGCAGGTCGCCGCCTTCTCAGCGCTGGGCCACCACGTCGACGTGATCACCCTGGCAGAACCGGGTGAACGCGAACGCAGTTATGTCGAAGACAGCGGTGCGCATGTCCACAGGATTCCGCTGCGCAATCTGTATTTTCCTTTTGGCGGAACCCGACCTTCTGCCGCCAGGCGCGCGGCTTGGCATGCACTGGATGTACACAACCCGATGATGGCGGCTGCCGTCGGAAGAAAACTCCAGACCTTGGTGCCAGAAGTCGTGATCACCCACAAGCTGCAGGGCTTGTCTGCCGCCATCTGGCAAGCCGCCATCAAGCATGACATCTGCACCGTGCACGCGCTGCATGATCACGAACTGATCTGTCCGGCCACCGCGATGACGCGCGGTGAGCGCTTGTGCGAAACACCTTGCCTGTCGTGCAGTTGTCTGTCGCGAACACGTCGGGCGCTCTCTGCACGCCCTTTCGCCGTCATCGGTCCTTCGTACAGCATCATCGAGCGTCACCACCGCTTCGGCTGGTTCGGTGACGTGCCACGCAGCGCAGTCATCGGCAATGCGCTGCCACCCGGTTGGCCCGAGGCCGTCGCGCGCAGCGCGATCAATGATCGCCCGCTTCGCGTCGGCTATATCGGCCGGCTCGAAGCCGCGAAAGGCATCGACACCCTGCTCGATGCCGCCGCGAGACTGGCCCCGGGCAAACTCGAACTGCATCTGGCCGGCACCGGCGACACCGACTATGTCGACAGTCTGAAACGCAAACACGGCTCGCTCACCGGCGTGCATTGGCTCGGCAATGTCGCGTCGTCCGGTTTCTATCCGGGCATCGACCTGTTGGTCGTGCCGTCGCGTGCGCACGAGAGCTTCTGCAACGTGGTGATGGAAGCCGCCAGCCTCGGGGTGCCGAGTATCGTCGCCGATCGCGGCGCACTGCCGGAACGCATCGGCAACGGCCGCTACGGCTGGTGCTTCACGGCCGGAGACGATGTCGCGCTCGCGGGCCTGCTCGACAGCTGTGCGACGGATCCGGATCGCGTAGCCCGCGTCGGCACCGCTGCGATCGAAACCCGTGTCGAACACCAGCCCGAGACCGTGGCGCACCGCTATGTCTCACAACTCGTAACCTGGCTGGACGAATACCGGAGTGCCCTGCCGGCATGACTGCACAGGCGCTGCCACCGCTCGCTTCCGGCGTCACGCCCCAACACGGCATTGCCATCGGTATCGATTGGCGTTTGCGCGCCGCGCAACTGGTGTTGCTGATATTCCTGCTGAGCCAGGTGCTGGCAGGCGTGCTGCGCTGGGCGCTGGGCATGGTCGGCCTGCAGGCGCTGATTTATGTGCCGACGCTCTTGCTCTGGGTGCAGATCGGATGGATCGCGATGAGCCATCTGCGCGACCGCACGGTCTCGCGCAGCGCGATCCTGCTCTGCTGCCTGCTGGCGACTGCGGGCCTCGTCGGACTGTGTTCCATGCCCGCAAAGCAGGTCATCTTCGGCGCGTGGGCGCTGACACCGCTGATCTACGGCTTCGCGGCAGGCCAGCTCGCAGCCACCGCGCATCCATGGCATCGATTCGCGGCATTGACCATTCTTGCGATCGCCTGCATCGGCATCATCGTCAACAGCGTGACCGACTACCCGTGGGTCGGCGCGAACTTCCAGCTCGCAGGCAAGGAAATCAGCGGCGCACGCGAGTGGCACATCGGCGAACGTCAGCGTCTGGCTGGTTTTTCGCGATCATCGTTCGATGCCGCCGGGCAGATCGCGGTCCTGGCTGCGCTGTTCAATGCAGGCGAAGTGCGACGCTGGCTGCGTGGTGCGGTCTGGGGTCTCGCCGTGACTGCGGTGCTGCTGTCGACCGCACGCGGCATTCTGCTGGCGATGCTGGTGGTCGCGATCGCGATTGAATGCGAACGCCTCGGCTGGCGTTTTGCGGTACGCGCACTGTTCGCGGCCGGCCTGCTGTGGATGACCTTGCCGCCGCTGTTCGGCTGGTCGGTCGATCTCAGCCAGACGGCGCGCCTGCAGCTGCATTCGGCCCAGGGCTCGTATCTCGACCGTCTCAGCAATATGTGGCCCGAAGCCCTGCAGTTGCTGCTGGACAGTCCATTACCTCTGCTCGGGCGAGGCTTGGGCGGCATCGGCGCGGCGCAGACGCTGTTCGAACCATCGCGTTTCAACGCCGCAGACAACCTGTTCGTCTATCAGCTGGTGACGCTGGGTGGCATGGCGCTGCCGTTGTTCGCCATCGCCGCATACGGCGCATGGCGGATCGCTGCGGCGGACGCTGGCAAAGCGACATGGCACAACGCGGCCGCGCTGCGTGCTTTCGCACTGATCGTGCTGTGGTACGGCGCGGTGAGCAACATCGTCGAACACCCGGTACTGGCGATGCTCTACGGCCTGTTACTGGCGAAATGTTTCGAAATCCTGCGCTTCCCGCGCATCCACTGAATGGAGGCAATGCCATGTCGATCCAACCACAGGCCCAGCGCAAGGAAACCTCCGACGCCGATCGTGCGTCGGACAGGATGCACAGCCGTCAGAAGGACCATATCCCACTGATCATCAACGGCCGCTATCTCACTCGACGGATCACCGGCGTCGAGCGCGTGGCCCGCGGCATCGTCGATGCGCTCGACGAAAGACTCGATGCGGACGGCATGCTGCATTGCGATGGGCTCATCCTGCGCCCACGCATCTATGCGCCAACCGGTACGATCGAAGCAGCGCCACAACGCATTCCCGTGATCCGCAGCACCATGCTCGGCGGGAATGCTTGGGAACAGATCGAACTGCCTTGGCACGCCCGCGACGGCATATTACTCAACCTGTGCAACACGGCACCGCTATGCGCAGGCACACAGACGACCTATGTCCACGATGCCGGCGTTTACGCGATCTCCAATGCCTACGGCTGGCGTTTCCGGACTTGGTACAAATCCCTGCATCGCGCCTATCACTTGCGCGACGATGTCCTGCTCACCAACTCGGTGTTCTCGGCACGCGAACTGCAGCGATTTGCAGGCTTCTCGCGCGAACGCCTGCATGTGGCCGCGCCCGGCTGTGATCACGTGCACACGGTTGCGCACAGACCGCTGCCTTCAGCCGTGGAAACGCTCGCGCAAGGTCGCGGTTATTTCGTGGTCGTCGCCAGTCGCGCCCCGCACAAGAACATCGACACCGCGATCGAAGCGCACGCGAAATTCATGAAAACGAATCCCTCCGGTCCGGCCCTCGTGCTGATCGGTGGACGACGCAACGACATCTTCGGCCATGCGCCGCAGGACATGGTGTCCGTCGACGGCAATGTGCTCAATCTGGGTTATGTCGACGATCCGACCATGGTCGCGATCCTGCGAAAAGCGCGCGCGCTGTTGTTTCCATCGCGCTACGAAGGCTTCGGCCTGCCATTGGCGGAAGCGATGGCTCTGGGCTGCCCCGTCATCGCCAGCGATCTGCCCACCGCACAGGAAATCGGCGTGGATGCGTGCTGGGTTTTCGCGGCGGGCGACAGCGATGCGCTGTGCGGCGAACTTCACCTGTTGACGACACGCGCGAGCGAGGTCGCACGGAAGATCGAGATCGGACGGAAACGCGCCGCGAATCTGTCGTGGGACGCCTGTGCCAACACGGTGTTGTCGACAGTGCTTCACGCGAACCGCCTCCAGCGGGAGCAACTGGCATGAACGTCGTGACCAACGCCGAGACCAGCGCATCTCGCGTTGCGATCGTCCACGACTGGCTCAACGTGATCGGTGGCGCCGAACGCGTGCTCGAACAGATCCTGAAGCTCTACCCGGGTGCCGATGTATTCACGCTCACCGACACCTTGCCCGCAGCGGAGCGCGGCTTTCTCGGCACGAGCAACGTGCACCAGTCGATGATCGGCAGGATTCCGTGGCTGCGCCATCGCCACAAACTCGCGCTACCGCTGATGCCTACCGCGATCGAAGCGCTCGACATGAGCGGCTACGATCTCGTGATCTCGTCGAGTTTCGCGGTGGCAAAGGGCGTGATCACCCGCCCCGACGCTTTACATGTGTGCTACTGCCACTCGCCGATGCGCTATCTCTGGGATCTCGAACACACCTATCGTCGCGATGCCGGGCTGGATCGTGGGCTGCGCGGGGTTCTGGCGTCGTTCCTGTTCAATCATCTGCGCATGTGGGACGTGACCAGCGCTTCACGGCCACAGTTGCTGCTGGCGAATTCGAATTTCACCGCCTGCCGTATCGCACGCTACTGGGGACGCACGTCGACACTGCTGCCGCCGCCCGTGGATCTGTCGCGCTTTGCTCTGCGCGACACACGCGGTGGGGGCGATTACCTCACGGTGTCACGGCTGGTGCCCTACAAGCGACACGACCTGATGGTGCGCGCGTTCGCAGCGCTGCCGGATCGCCAATTGCTGATCGTCGGCGACGGCCCACAGCGCGCAGCGCTCGAAAAAATCGCCACACCGAACGTCGTCTTCCTGGGCGCGCTCTCTGATCGCGAGGTCGCCGATCACATGCGCCGGGCGCGTGCATTCCTGTTCGCGGCGCACGAGGACTTCGGCATCGTCCCGGTGGAAGCGCAGGCCTGCGGTACGCCGGTGATCGCCTACGGCGTCGGCGGCGTGCGCGACACCGTGCGCAGTTGGCCGACGGAGCAACCGACCGGTCTGTTCTTCGATCAACAGACGCCGAAATCGCTGCGCGCGGCGATCATGACGTTCGAATCGATCGAGGACACGTTCGACCCCGTGGTACTGCGCGCCAATGCCGAGCGTTTCGGCAATGAACAGTTCCGCGAACGTCTGGCCGGCATGATCAATGCGGCGCTCAACACACAGGGCGCAGACGACAGCGTGACGATGCGCAATGCACTGTCAGCACAACAACCGCCTGCCGGGAAGGCATCGGTCGCGGCCTGATGCGAATGGTCCAATAGCGACACTTCGTTATCGATATTGCGAGAACGATGATCTCAACGCGCTTCGGTGATCAGGCGGATTTCGAACGCGACACGGTCAGCACGCCGATCACCACCAGCACGGTGCCAGCGATCTGCCACGGTCCCATCGGTTCGTGCAGGATCAACAGGCTCAACACGATGGTCGACACCGGCCCGATCATGCCGATCTGGGATGCCGGACCGGAACCGATACGACGGATCCCCATCATCGTCGCCAACACCGGCAATACCGTGCACATCGTGCCGTTCAACAGCGACAGCCAGTACACCTGTGAAGGCAATTGCGGCAGCGCCCAGCGCTCGAACAAGAAGTATTGGCCGATACACAGCACACTCGCCACGGTGCTGGCATAAGCGGTCAAACGCACGGCGCCGACCCGCGCGACAATCTCGCCGCTGCCGTACAGATACACCGCATACGCCGTCGCGCTGCCCAGCACCAGCAGACCGCCATGCAGGACGCGACCGCCGGCCACGTGAAGGTCGTGCCCAAACGCCAGCGCCACGCCCGCGTAGCTGATCGCCAGCGCGATGAGTTGCCGCTGCGTAGGACGGCGACGCGCCAATATCGCACCCATCAGCAGCACGATGGTCGGCGTGAGATAGAGAATCACCCGTTCGAGCGTGGCGGAAATGTAGGCCAGCCCGAGGAAGTCGAGCAGGCTCGCCAGGTAATAGCCACAGAACCCGAGCGCCAGCACCCGCAGCCGATCACTGCGCGACAGCGTGGGTGCGCGCCGCGCGGCCCATGCCCCCATCAGCAGGAAGAAGGGCATCGCGACCAGCATGCGCAGCGCGAGCAAGGTGATGGCATCGGCTCCGTAGCGGAACCCCAATTTCACGATGATCGCCTTGCCCGAAAACGCGATCGCGCCGAACGCCACCAACAGCGCGCCGCCGGTATCGAAGCCTCGCGGCAATACGACGGGCGCAATCCCGTCATCGGCGACACGTACCCGACTCACGACAACGCGGCTTCGATCAGTATCTGGATCGCACGCTGCGCGCCGATCGCTATCGACTCGTCGTATGCGAACGAATCCTCATCCATATAGATGCGCTGCGAAATCTCCAGCTGCACCGCGTCGATACCGTTCGCGGGATCGCCGTAGTGCCGGGTGATGTGACCACCCTTGAAACGACCGTTCACGACCCAGTCGTAGCTGGTCTGCGCCTGCAGTGCCGCCTCGATCCGTGCCTGCACGTTCGCGGCGCACGTCGTGCCCGATGCCGTACCGATATTGAAATCGGGCAAACGCCCGTCGAACAGGAACGGACATTCGCCGCGGATCGAATGCCCTTCCCACAGCAGCACCCGACCATGCTCGGCATGCAGGCGGTCGAGTTCATCGCTCAGGGTGTCGTGATACGGCCGCCAGTAGGTCTCGATGCGCGCGGCGATCTCCTCCGGCGCGGGCGCCTCGCCCGGCAGATACACCGGGTCGCCAGAAAACCGGACAATGGGGCACAGCCCCGTCGTGTTCTGACCGGGATACAGCGAGACATCATCCTGTGGCCGATTCAGATCGACCACGTAGCGGGAATAACGCGGCACCAGCATTGACGCGCCAAGCTCGCGCGCGAACGCGTACAGGCGCGAGACGTGCCAGTCGGTGTCAGGCGCGCGGCGCGCCTCGGGTGTCATCCGCGCAGCGAGCGCGTCGGGAATCTGGCTGCCGTCGTGCGGCAGGCTGATCAACAGGGGTGCGGTGCCGCGATGCAATGTGCAGACGTCCATGCCGGAAGTGTACCGGCATGGACGACATGCAATGCGGGACTTCGACTCAGGCTTTGACCTTGCAGGTATTCATGCCCAGCAGCGTGTAAAGCGGGCACCAACCCATCAGGGACGTCACCAAGGGCACGATGCCGATCAGGCCGAGATAGTTCAGCGGCGGCTGCAACAGGAACAACAGGCTGAGCAGACCGAGCCCGAGCACGATGCGGACGATCTTGTCCGCCGAACCGACGTTCTTTTGCATGAGCGCTCTCCACGCAGGATGTGCATCCACCGTATCTCCCGACGGCCGACTGCGCTTGATCCCGCTCAATTTCCCCGGACGTTGGCGACGAAACGTTCCGGCCGATACGGCGTCGAATCGATCGCAGGAACACGCCCTGCCATGAGATCGGCCAGCAACTGTGCGCTGCCGGCACTCATGCCCACGCCCATCATGCCGTGCCCGGTATTCAGCCAGGTGCGGCGCGTGCCGGGTGCGCGACCGATCAACGGCATGTCGTCGCGACTCATCGGCCGCCAGCCATACCAACGCTCCTGCACTTCGGGGCCGACCGGCGCATGCAGATATTCGCGGGCGCCGCGTTCGAGTGCGCCGAGCCGACGCGCATTGAGCGTTTCATCGAAACCGGAAAATTCCATCGTGCTGCCGAGCCGGTAGCTGTCGCCCCAGGCGGTGACGCACACCGAGCGCTCGCGCAGCACCAGCGGGCGCTTCGGTACCAGCCCGGGCGCACGATACGTAATGGAATAGCCTTTGCCGGGCTGGATGATCTTCTTCATCCACGACAGCCCCAGCGCATCTGCCGATTTCGCCGACCAGGCACCGAGCGCGAGCACGGCGTTGCGCGCACGCATCTCGCCATGATCGGTGTAGACAAGCACGCCTTCCCGATCCTCGTGCAGACCGTGAAGCGCGCAGTGCTCGATGATCTCGCCGCCGCGTTCGCGCACAGCGCGCGCGAGTTCCGCGAGATAACGATCCGGCCGCAGCGCAGCATCACCGCTGAAACGCAAAGCACCGGCGACACCTGGCTTCAGCGCCGGCTCCTGTGTTTGATAGGCAGGGCCGTCGATCACCTCCACCACCACGCCCAATTCACGCAGCAGCGGGATTTCGTGCTGACCATGCGCGAACGCCCGGGCGTTGCGGTAGACATAATCCTCGCCGGATTCGACGAATGCGCAATCGAGACCGAAGCGTTCGATCCAGTCGCCGAGACGCTCGCGCGAGTCGTGCAGCAGCGCGTATTTCCCGCGAGCGCTCTTTTCCCAGTCACGCACATTGCAACGTGCGGCAAAGCCGAGCAGCCAACGCCACAGCAGCGGATCGAAACGCGGCGGGATATACAGCGGGGCATCCGGCGTCAGCGTCCACTTCAACGCCCGCATCACGGCACCCGGCGCCGCCAACGGGGGCGCGTGGCTCGGCGTGATGCGGGCG
>JBGSID010000196.1:0-4710 GCA_041751895.1 Lysobacteraceae bacterium
ACGCAGCTCACCGACGGTCTTCAGCTCGCCAGGGTCGGCCAACAGCCGCGCGGCATGCGCCTCGGCTGCGACGCGTGCGTTCGGGATGCCCGCCAGCGCGACCACACCCGGTTGCCACAAGCGGCGTTCGAGCTTGCTCAGATCCCAGTCATCGCCCGACCAGTCGGACCACGGCAACACCGTCGTCTGCGTATCGCCGCGCGTGATGACCACGTCGTAACGGAACTTGCTCAGCTCGTTGATGCGGCGCGCGTCCTTCGGCAATACCCGCACCGCGCCGATGCGCCCTTGCTGCTGCAGCAGGGCGAACAGGCCCGGATGCACCAGCAGTTCGTTGTCCAGCGCGGCCTGATGCCAGGCGCCGTAATGCGCAGCGGCCAACGGTGTCGCTGCGGGGGCCGCATGCAGCTCCAACGACGCGGCGAATGCCGGTTGCAACGACAGACTACGCAGGTCGCCGAGGAACAGATGACCGCCCGGCGCGAGTCGCTGACACGCGCGTTCGATCACCAGTTCCAGATACGCCAAGCTCGGGAAATACTGTGCCACCGAGTTGATGACTACCAGATCGAAGTCGCTGGGCAGATCGTCGATCGCATCGGCCGCGCGTTCGAGCAATTCCACCGAACCCGCCTTCTCGCCCAGCGTATCCAGATGGCTGCGCAGGTAATCCAGGGTGGCCGGCGAGAAGTCGGTGGCGATGTAGTGCTCCACCGACGGCGCTACGGGGAACATCAGCAGGCCGGTGCCGCAGCCGAGTTCCAGCACGCGGCGCGGCTTGAGTGCGAGCAAGCGTGCGACGGTACCGTCCACCCACTCGCGCATGTCCGCCTGCGGCAGATGGCTGCCGTCGTATCGACTGGTCCAGCCGGCGATGTTGAAGTCGGCCTGGGTGCCTTCGCGAGCCAGTTCCAGCTGTGCATAGGTGTCTTCGAACACCGTGCGCCACTGCTGCACGGAGGCGACGGCATCGGTCTGCGCCGTGTCCGTGGTGCCATCGTCGGGCGTGCAGACATAGGCCACCAGACGCTTCGCGCCGCCGCCATCGTCGCGTGCGACCACTGCCGCCTCACGGACCCAGGGGTGCGTGCGCAGACGGGTTTCGATCTCGCCGAGTTCGATACGGAAACCGCGCACCTTCACCTGGTGATCGACACGGCCGGCGTATTCCAGTTCGCCGTCAGCGCGCCAGCGGCCAAGGTCGCCGGTGCGATACATGCGTTGTCCAGGCGAGGTGGCGTGCGGATCGGGCAGGAAGCGTTCGGCGGTCTCGGCCGGGCGGCGGTAATAGCCGCGCGCAAGACCTTCTCCGGCGATATAGATCTCGCCCAGGACGCCAACATCCAGCGGTTGCAGCGAGTCGTCGAGCACATACAGTCGCGTGTTCGCCAGCGGTTTGCCGAGGGTGATCTTCTCGCCCGCGACCAGCGCCTTCACGGTGGAATAGGTGGTGTCTTCCGAAGGCCCGTAGAGATTGACCACCCGCCGGCCGGGTGAGCCCTGCAGCAGCGACAGCACCAGTTCTTCGGTAAACGGCTCGCCGGCCAGATTGACGGTTCGTACCGATGCGGGAATGCCGCCTTGCTGCATGAGATTGCGTGCGGCGGAAGGCACCGTGTTCAATAGCGTGATCGGTGTTGCGGGATCCAGATGTGGCAGGTCCAGCACATTGCCGGGCGCAATCACCACGCTGGCGCCTGCGGCCAGCGGCGCGAACATTTCGTACACCGACAGATCGAAGCAGATCGAGGTGGATGCCAGAGTGCCGGCCAATTCCTCTGCACCGAATGCCGACTGCGCCCAGGCCAGCAGCACTGCGGCGCTGCGATGGCGGATGACCACTGCTTTCGGCCGGCCGGTGGAACCGGAGGTATAGATCAGATACGCGGCGTTCTCGCCGTTGACGCGAACTTCCGGTGGCGCATCGGCCAACGCGTTGGTCAATGCGTCGGTCGCTGCGTCGAACAGCGCGTCGATTTCCACGAACCGGCAATCGCGGACCGGGAATTGCGGTGCGAGGGCTGCGGTGGTCAGCACGATCTGCGCACCGCTGTCTTTGGCCATCGCGCTGACCCGGTCGTCCGGATACGCAGGATCCAACGGCACGTAAGCGCCGCCGGCCTTGAGCACGCCCAGCAATGCGGCGATCAATTCGGCTGAACGATGCGCGTACACGGCCACCATCGTTTCCGGGCCGACGCCCATCGCGACGAGCTTGTGTGCCAACGCATTGGCCGCGCGATGCAGGCTGCGATGATCGACGACACGCTGTCCGTCCACCACCGCCGGCGCGTCCGGTGCCCGCCGGGCGCCGATTTCAACCAGTTTGTGCAGGCAGTCCGATTCCGGCGCGACTGCGGGGACGGTGTTCCAGTCTTCCAGAATTTGCCGGCGATGTTCCGCTGCCAGCATCGGCAGATCCGACAATGCCGCACGCGGCTGCGCGGCCATGGCCGCAAGCACCTGCTGCCACTGCTCGAGCATGCGCTGCACGCTGGCCGGACCCCACAGGTCGGTGTTGTATTCCAGCGCGATGTGCAGACCGTCATCCGCATCCTTGACGAAGAACTGCAGATCGAACTTCGCGGTGAACCACTCGTTCGGCAGCGGCTGGATGTGCATGCCGTCGAAGGCATCGGTCAATGAACTTTCGACGCGGGCCGACTGGTAGATCAGCATCACGCTGAAGATCGGCGAGCGCGCCAGATCGCGGACCGGATTCAACAGTTCGACCAGACGATCGAACGGGAAATCCTGATGCGCATAGGCGTCGGTGGCAACGCGGCGGGCGCGCTGCAGCAATTCGCCGACATCCGGATCGCCGCTCAGATCGAGGCGCAGCGCCAGGGCGTTGACGAAGAAACCGACGAGATCGTCCAGTTCACGCGTGGTGCGACCGGCGATCGGGCTGCCGATGATGATGTCGTCCTGACGCGTGATGCGCTGGAACAGCGCGGCCAGGCCCGACAGCAGCACCATGAAGGGTGTGGCGTCGTTGCTGCGGCCGAGTTGCACCAGGGCATCGGCCAACCCGCGAGGCAGACGATGATGCGCGACCGCACCGCGATAGGTCTGCACTGCAGGGCGTGGCCGCTCGGTGGGCAGCGACAGCACCGGCAGTTCGCCGCTGAGGCGATGCAGCCAGAACGTTTCCTGTCCGGTCAGATGGCCCTCATCGAGCAGGGCGTTCTGCCACAAGGTGTAGTCCTTGTATTGCACCGGCAGCGGCAGCAGTGGCGCTTCGGCGCCATGCAACGCCGCGTTGTAGATGCGCGCGGCCTGCTGCAGCCATACGCGGATCGACCAGCCGTCGGCGACGATGTGATGGATCACGTACGACAACACGTGACGCGTCGGCGAGAGCACGAGCAAAGTCGCGCGCATCAACGGCGCAATGCTCAGGTCGAAGGGCTGTGCGCCTTCTTCGGTACGGATTCGCGCCAACGCCTGTTGCTGTTCTGCGGGCTCCAGTGCCGAGAGATCGATCGTGCGGACACGCCATGCGCCGGGTGGATCGATGATCTGTCGTGCCTCGCCGTCTATTTCGACGAAACGCGTGCGCAACGACTCCTGCCGATCGACCACGCGGCGCAACGCATCTTCCAGCGCGCGAGCATCCAATGCGCCATCGAACGCGATGGCACCGGGGATGTTGTAGAAGGGATTACCCGGTTCGAGCTGTGCCAGGAACCACAAACGTTGCTGTGCTGCCGAAAGTGCGTAATGCGCTGCGGCGGGGACTGGGCGCAGGCTCGGTGGCGCCGCTGGCGCGACCGGGACAGCCGTGGCCTTCGGACGCATGCGTTCGATGGCTTCGCCGTGCCGGGACAACAGATGCTGCGACAACGCGCGGATCGAACCGAATTCGAAGAACAGCGACAGGGGCACTTCAACGCCCAGGGCTTTCTGCAAGGTGTTGCAGGTCTGCAGCGCCACCAGCGAATCGGCGCCGAGCGCGGAGAACGACGTGTCGGGCGAAGCGCCGACGATGCCCTGCGACGCCAGATCAGCTTCGATCAGGCCGGCGATCCAGGTCTGTGCATCCACCTCGCCGAACACAATCGACAGTGCGGACGATGCTGTCGCGGCTGTTGTCGGCACGTGCGCCGGCATCTGCACCGCGCGCGGAGCGGAGACGGGCATCGACGCGGCAGCGATGGGGGCCGTGCCGCCTCGACGATCGACCGCGATCACTACCGCTGTGCCGGACCCACCGTCTGCGGTGTGATCGACTTCGATCACGGTCGCGGCGAAATCGTGCTGATCCAACAACTTGCACCACTGCTCAGACGTCAGCAACGGATAGTCGCTGCGCCAGGCGTTGTCGCGGAACGCCCACCAGCCGTCGAGCAGGCCGACGGTGCAATCGGCAAACGCGTTCGGGCGCACGGTCTCCACCAGCAGCAACATGCCGCCTGGCCGCAATACGTTGCGGATGTGCGTCAGCGACTGCGAGATGTCGGCGGTGGCGTGCACGACATTGGCGCCCGCGACCAGATCAAACGCTCCGGCGCCGAAACCTTGCGGCACCGGATCGGTTTCGAGGTCCAGCAATGCGGTACGCAGCGCCGGCCAGTCGCCGAAACGGCTCTGGCCATGCATCAGGAAACGGCGGCCAACGTCGGTGTAGGCGTATTCGTCGGCCGTGCCCTGCAGCACCGGACGCAAGGCGTGCGTGAGCGCGCCGGTACCTGCGCCGATCTCGAGCAC
>JBGSID010000197.1:0-7974 GCA_041751895.1 Lysobacteraceae bacterium
GCAGGCTGCCGCTGCCGGCAACGCCGGTCGCAACGACGAAGACCAGACCACCGCCATTGGCGCCAGCACTGGCTGCGCCGTTGTTGCCATCGCCCGCGCCGCCGCCGCCGCCCAGGAACAGACGGGTGTTGCCGACGAGACTGGGATTGTTGGCAAGCGGCCGACCGCCAAGACCACCGCGTTCCCGTCGTGAGTTGCCGCCCCAGGTGTTGTTGCCCGGCGCAACCGTGAGCGCATTCTGATCGCTGGCCCCGTAGGTGTAGCCGCCGCGACCACCGCCAGGCGAATTGGTGGTCGAGGTCAACGTCCCGTCGATATTCCACGCGGTCACCCAACCGGCGACGCTGGTATTCGGCACACCCTGACCATTCCAACCTGTGGCACTGCCGCCATTGGCGCCACCGCCGCCCCCTGCATTGTGCGAATTGCCACCACCGCCACCGTTGGCCGGTGCGCCGCGGTTGTACCGGCCGCCGAGGCCGTCGTACGTGGCCTGACTGCCGGCGATGCTTTCGCCTTTCTCCGCGCCCGCCGCATCGGAGGTGGACACGAACGCCGGAACATCGATGTCGGCCGCCGAGGTGTTGTTTTCGATCGCGCCGCCGCGAAAGCCCAGGCCATTGGCGTTGATGCTGCCGTTGACAGTGGCGGTGCCATCCACGATCGCGGCCACGATACCGCCGGTGCTGCCATTCCAGGCCTGCGGCACGATCGACGCGCCGACATTGACCGTCAACGCGCTGAATTGCGGAACACGGATCACCTGCGATCCGCTGTTGTAGGAGAACCGCAACGGCGTGGCGCTGCAGGCCTTGCCGAGCGTGATCGTGGTACCGCTGACGGCAGCGACACTGACGTATTCATAACGCCCGGCGTTGCCGAGGGCGCTGACCGTGCCATACGTGCTGGCATCGGTGGTCGTGATGGTCGCACCCTGCGCCTGATAGATCAGCAGCACATCGCCAACGGTGATGCCGGCCGCGCTGCCAACCGTGATGGTGGTGGCACCCGCAGTCGCGGCACTGCCAAGCGTGGTGTAGCTGTTGATGACGGTATTGGCCGCAGCAGCGGTGAATGCACCATCCTTGCCGGGAACACGCGCCTGTGCCGGCGTGGCCATCACGCCCAGCAGCGCGGTCGCCAGTGCCGTGACCGTCCCCAACCGTACCGCGCCTCGACCCGTTCGTATCATTGCCATCCGACTGTCCTCATCCACAACATGTTTGTGCGCACGTTTGCGCCGCGCACCTTGCAGCGACCCGATGTCTGGCATCGCCGATCGCATCCATTTTCCATTCGTACACCGTCATTCGCGACAGGGTGACCGCGCCCGCAGCGTCGCGGGCACGGCAGCAGAACGGTGTCATCAATACCAACCGACGAAGTTGACGAACCACCCCTTGTGGTCGTAATCGAAGTTCGTCAGATCGTCGCTGAAGTCGGTGAAGTTGTAGCCGGCACCGATACGCAGGTTCTTGCCCAGATCGCGATCGATCCCGAGCAGCATGCCTTGGCGGTCACCACCGTCTTTCACACCTAGCCAGCGGTACTCTCCGAGCGCATGCCACTTGTCGGCAAAGCCATAGCGCACCTGCCCGGCCGCAAACGTCGCGCCAGAATCAGCCCACTGCCCGGCAAGACGTCCGAAGCGGACTTCACCCTCACGCCGCAGCAGTTTGCCGGCGTATTCCCAGCGCTGGTTCGGCTTGAAGATGCCTTCCAGCGACAACACCTGGCTGCGCTGATCGTAGAACGCGACGTTGTCACCGATCTGCGCCAGCGAAGACACGTCGTACAGATACGTGTACTTGCCGAGCAGCGCCCATCGGGTCGAATCGAACGGCCGCCATGCGAAACCGACGTTGCTTTCGATGAATTTGGCGCCGGCCTGGGCATTCAGATCGTCGGTGGTCTTCGAGTAGTTCAGACGCGCCGCAATGCGGAAGCTTTCATTGATCTTCTGCGTGAACTGGTTGGTGGTCACCCACTGATCGCGCTGCTCCGCACCGGTGTCCTTGCGCCACTCCAGCTTGCTTTGCCACTGCGTATCGTTGGATGTACGCCCGGCGCTGACGCTGACGGCCTGCCGGTCGACGTTGCCGATCTGCTTGTCGAGATTCGCGTTCTGCAGCGTGAAGCCCAGCGTCCAGCCCACGCCCGGATAGAAATCCATGCCGAAGGTATGCGCCAGACCGGATTCGTCCGGCGCCTTGATGAACTGACTTTCGTTGAATACGTTGACCTGGTTCGACAGCCGCCAGCGTTGGCCCAACGTCCAGCCGGAATTCTGGCGGTCGTTGAACAGCGGGTCGTAATCGCTGCGGTCGGTCGAATAGGTGTAACCACCGTAGAACGTGTGCTCGGGACTCAGGCGGTACTCGCCATTGATCTGTGCGGAATCGCCGCGTTCACCGGTCGTGACTTCAGCGCCGATGCTCGACAGATCACCGAACAGATATTTTCCGCCGACGGTCAATGCGTCGTTACCGACATATTTTCCGCTGTCGTCATCGACGGTCAGCTGCGCCGTACCGTAGACATCAAGGCTGCTGCCGAAACGATGCTTGTACTGCAATGCAGCCAACAGGCCGGTGACATCGCCCGCGAGACGTTCTTCCTGCACACGGCGCAACTCCGCAGCAAGGCTGTCGTGATCGTTGATCCGCCATTCGCCTGTGAGCTGCGATTGCGTCAACGCCTCCGCCCCTCGCTCGGCACGGGTGTAACGCCCATGCACATTCACGTTCGGTGCGAACTGCCCCAACACTTCCGCGCCGTATTCACGCACATCGGCGCCGGTGTCGAAACGGCCGACCGAGAAACCGGCGTCGACATCACGCCACCAGGCGCCGGCCGACCAGTCCAGATTGGTCCAGCCCAGTTCCTTGAAGTTGGCGCGTGCATCGAGCGCACGCGCATCGCCTTTGCGTGTGCCCAGACCGGAATTCAGTTCGGTGAAGCTGAGGCCACCATTGTCCGAGAAGAAGATCGGCGCGCTGGTCGCTTCAGTATGGCTTTGCTCGATTTTCAGATACGTGCCACGACCGGCCTGCAACGTGACGTCCGCACCCTTGAGCGTGTAGTCGTCGCCTGCACGATTTTCGTCGACCCAGGTCGCACCCACGGCAACGTGGTCGCCAAACCAATGCTTGCCACGGAAGCCGGCGGTGAACTCGTTGGAATCGAAACCGGTGGGCAAATATTCGTAATCGATCAACAACACCTGCGCGAAACCATCGAGCGGCGTGTCGCGGGTCAATGTCGGAATATTCTCACGGGTGATCTGCGAGAGTGGGCGCGTCAGCAGCACGCGACCCTGGAATTCATCGATCTCGTAATCCGCGCCACGGGCGAGGTCGACCCTGCGCTCGACGCGACCGGTGGTGCCATCGCGCACTTCCAGCACGATGCGGTCCGAACCCGGCAACACATCGGTGTGCTTGAGGTAATACAGACTGCCGCCGGTACCGAGGAATTCGCTGTGGCCCGGCGCGGTCTGCGCTTCGGAGCCGAACACTTTCAGCTCGCTTCCGGGCTCGCCGAGCGCGGTCGCTGCGCGCGAACGCCACGACAACGCACCGCCGTACAGCGAACGCGAATACTGCCCGTATTCATTGCCGGTGATGCCGGTGTTGAAATTGCCCCACAGCGCCTGGCTCTTGTCCCAATCGACACGGACATACAGCCGGCCTTGGGTGTCGACGTCACGATAGGTCGTGGAATCGTCGCCGTAGACCGGATAGTAGGCATCCGGATCGAGGCGGCGGAAGACATCCTGCGGATCGGCGTTCCAGAAGCCCCTGAAAAGCTCGGAGACTTCGCGTTCCTGAGTATCGGCCTGGGCAGTGATCAGGTATTTGCCCTGTATCTTGCCCTTCAGATAGAACGCGAGGCGACCTTCGAGCAGAAAACTGTCGTCATACCGGTCGTCGCCCGCAAGCGGTTCCACCGAGCCCGACACATTGCTGCCAGAAGCCGTCACGTCTGCGATGGCCACGGCGAACATGTATTTGCCGCTGACATCGATATCGAGCTCGCGCTTCAGCGTGCCGACATCGGGGCCATTCATTTCGATGGTGAAGCCATGACGGCCAACCGGCACCAGGTATTCGGCCACCAGCTTGCGCTGCAGGTCGACCGGATGGCTCTGGCCGTTGATCTTGACGCTGTAGCCTTCGGGAATATCGCGGCCCTGGATGCGGATGCGCGAGCCATAGATCGCGATGTTCTGCTGACGCAGCGAGTTCTCGCCGAAAATGCCTTCGATCAGACTGCGCTGTTCGGCTTCTTCGGCACTGAAGGCCGTGCCCTGCCGGCGTTCGACCGAATTGCGCAGGATCTGGTTTCCGCGCTCGACTTCCTCCGGCGACGCCAGCTGCATGCGCCGCGGATAGGTTTCGTCGAAGCTGCCGTCGGCGCCATAAGCACGCACCAGATACAGCAGTTCATCGCCTGCACGGGCCTCGAAGCCCGCCGGCAACGCGCCATCCCACTCGACATCGCTCACTGCACCGACCGGCAGCTCGACCTTCGCCAGCGGCGTCACCAGATCGGTGTCGCTGGCGCGGTAGATCAGCACTTCCGCGCGTTCGATGAAAGCCGAATAGTTGCTGTACGCGTAGAAACGTACCGGCTTGGTCACACGGCTACCGTCGAAGGCCACCAGCGACGGTGCCGACACGTTGAACTGCGGCTGGCCGAGATTCGGATCTTCGGTCGCCCAGATCACGCCACCACCCGGCAGCTCGGTCGACCATTTGCCGATCGCCAGCGCCTGGCCCGGCTGCAGGTCGTAGTTCCACTTCGAGTCGACACGTTCCGCCTCCACCGTCACCCGGCGGTCGGGCTGGAGGACAACGGAATCGGACTGTTCGGTCGTCGCGTTGGTCACCGGGCGCTGCTCGCCCCGGGTGCGGATCTTGAACAGCATGCCCTCGTCCGAGGCGCAGCCATCGTCGCCACACTGGGTCGCGTCAGCGGTGTTGGCCGGCGGCACGGGGAGATCCTGCGCCGCTGCGTTGACGGTCATGCCACCGGCGAGAATGCCGATGAGGGTGTAATCGAGCAATTTCATCTTCATGTCGGCGCCCCTCACTGACCGTTCATTCCGGCAGGGGCTGCCGGATCATCGTTGAAATCGACCCGCAGCTTGCTACGCAATTCTGCTGGCAACGCTTCGGCAATGGCTTCGAAGACCGCTTTGGCGCGACGTACACCCAGTGCGACGTTGTATTCCTCCGATCCGCGTTTATCGGCGTGGCCGACCACTGCCACGTGGTTTGTTCCGATCTCCTCCAGATAGGCGGCGATCTTGGTGATCAACGGCCGATATTCGGGCTTGATCTCGGCACGGTCGGTCTCGAACAGCACCGTCCCGATCAGCGGCCAATCGAGCACACCGACCACGGTCGTGGACGGATCATGCGGATTGGCGCGGACGCTGATCCGCGTCGCCGATGCGACGTCCGGCGGCAACTTCGCCACCAGCGCATCGCGCACGGCCACCGCGCGGTCGAAGGCGAGGATATCGCTGTCGCCCTCGGCCGCGATCACCACTTCACCACCGCCGTAGCGCTGGGCGGTCTCGGCCATCTTGTCGATGGCGGCGCGATACTCCGGACGGATGTCCGCGCTGCCTGGCGCGAACATCACCGAACCCATTTCCATCTCCATCGACTGCTTGGCACCATCGACGAGTCCGGACGGCAACTTGACGCCGAAGTCGAAGCGCGTCGGCAGGCCCGGCGTCACACGTCGCACCAGCGGGTTGTCCGTCGTGAACGTACTGCCCGGCGGCAGGGTGGCGGGATCGACCTTCAGGATGAAGTTGCGACCACGCTCCCAGCGCCCGCCATCGACGCCGACCAGACGATAGCGACCGTACTGGTCGGTCTCGACCAGCAGGCCTTCCACCGATGCGATCCGCACGCCCGGAATGCCGCGTTCGTCGATACCGGCATTGCCGATCACGTACTCGACCAGATAGCCATCGGCGACCTGACTGACGCGACGTTCGACGGTCGGCTCGGCCGAATTCAGGCCCTTCGCCGCATCACCGCTCTTCTCGACGCGAGTGGTGCCGTCGGCCGCCATTCTCACCGTTGCACCCTGTGCGTTGGTCAGCACGAAGTCGTCGCTGAAGCGCAACTCGCGCAGCGTCTGGCGGATCACGACCTGATGCTTGGCAGCAGGATCAGCCTCGGACTGGCGACCGGCGATCTTGCCGACCTCGATCCCATGCAGCATCGGCGAGCTCGCATCCGATTCCGGCATCGGGCCGGTGCCACGGTCGACCGTCGTCGAATTCGGCACATAGGCCTCCGGTGCAAAACCACCCTGCACGCGCACGTCGCCGAGGCTGGCGGAATCCTGCCAGGCATCGCCGTCGCGATCGTTCCAGACGGTACCGACGATCAGCGATTCATCGAGCAACGGATCACCGACCAACTGGACATCCGCTGTGGCGACATTCGACACCACGCTGCCATTGTCTTCGAGCACTGCACTGTTGGTATGGACACCGGCGCGGACGCCTGCACCCACGCGCAACAGATAGGTGATCGTCGCGGTTTCACCAGCCGGGATATCGATCTGATCGACCCGGATCGGATAGGTGCCGACCAGACGGCCCGCGTTGTCGGCATCCGCCACCGTCAACGAACCGTCGACATAGTTGAAACCACCAGGCGGCGTATCGACCAGCGTCCCATCGATCACGTTGGTCAAGCCGGTGTTCTGCATCGTCAGCGTGTAACGGACCAGATCACCGACCTTCACGTCGCGCGGGCTCGCCGTCTTGATGATGCGGACGGTCGCTTGCCCACCGTTGACGTTGACCACGGCCGTGCTTGTCGAGCTGACGGTCTGGGTCTGGCTTGCCGACGTCGCCGTCGCAGTGACCACGTTGTCCAACGTTCCGCCCGCGAGCACATCGGCCGCTGTCACCGTGTAGGTGTAGGCCGCGCATACCGCACTCTCGCCGGGCGCCAATGTCGTCGGCGTGCAGGTCAGCGTCGTCGGCGCGCGGCCTTCGAAACTGTCTGTCACCACCAGACCGGTCAGGGTCACATTGCCGGCATTGGTGACAGTCACGCCGTAGGTGAGGACATCGCCCTCATCGGCCACGCCGATCACACCGTTGTCCGTCGTGATCGTTACCGTCTTCAGCGCGGTGACCTGCGGGGCACGCGCAATCGGCGTGCTCGTCGTGTCCGGCGGGCTCGTCGTCGTGCCACCCCCCGGCGGCGTGCCGGTGACAGTCGCGGAGTTGTTCACCACACCCGCGTCCACCTCCGCCTGCGTGACGGTGTGTATCCCCGTACACGTGGTCGACTCGCCGCCTGCCAGCGTCGTCACCGGGCAGACCGCCGCAGCGTCGAGGTTGGCATCGTTGATCGCGATACCCGTGATCGTCACGTTGCCGGTGTTCGTCACCAGGAATGTGTAGGCGATCGTGCTGCCCGCCGTCGTGCCCGAAGGCGCACCGGCGGTCTTGTCGATCGTCAATGCAGGCGCTGCCGCGATCGGCGTGCTCGTCGTATCCGGCGGGCTCGTCGTCGTACCACCCCCCGGCGGCGTGCCGGTCGCGGTCGCGCTGTTGTTCACCACGCCCGCATCGACTTCCGCCTGCGTGATCGTGTGCGTACCCGTGCAGGTCGTCGAAGCACCCGGGGCCAGCGTCGTCACCGGGCAGACCGCCGCAGCATCGAGGTTGGCGTCGTTGATCAGCAGGCCCGTCAGCGTCACGTTGCCGGTGTTGGTCACCAGGAATGTGTAGGCGATCGTGCTGCCCGCCGTCGTGCCCGAAGGCGCTCCAGCGGTCTTGTCGATTGTCAGCGCAGGCGCTGCCGCGATCGGCGTGCTCGTCGTATCCGGCGGGCTCGTCGTCGTGCCACCACCCGGCGGCGTGCCGGTCGCAGTCGCACTGTTGTTCACCACGCCCGCATCGACTTCCGCCTGCGTGATCGTGTGCGT